>NZ_JBVILR010000002.1:0-158117 GCF_055580265.1 Streptomyces sp. NPDC032091
CCGCCGCGATCTGGCACAACCGGGCCACCGGAACACCGATCACACGATCACTGATCGCCTACGACCACTGACCAGGACTTCGGACTTACTCGTCTAGGGCCTGTCGTCAAACTCCCGTCGTCGCCCGGAGGGCGGCCCCGCGGCGTCTGGTGCGTGCTCTCGGTGCACCGGGCGGAAGCCCGCGTACTGGACGTACTTGGCTTTCGCCCGGTGCGGCGAGAGCACGTGCCAGGCGTCGCGGGGCAGACGGGAGTTTGACGACAGGCCCTAGGGGCTGTCTGAGGTCGTGAGCAGGCGGCGGGGTGGTTGACAGCTTCATGCGTGGAGCCGGTTAGGGTCTGCGCATGTTCGCTGAGCCTGTTCCCGCCCCCGTTCTTACGTTGCGCCTCGCAACCCGCACCGACCTGCCGGTGGTGCTCGCCCTGCTTGCCGATGAGGAGCGGGTGGTGGACCCGGCGACGGTCACGGTCACAGAGGCGTACGAGGACGCCTTCGCGGAGATCGACGCGGACCCGCGCAACGAGATGCTGGTCCTGGTTGAGGACGCCGAAGGTCAGGGTGAGGGCGGGACGGTGGTGGGCTGCCTGCAGGCGACGTACATCCCCGGGCTCGGCCAGGGAGGCGCCGAGCGGCTCCTGATCGAGGCGGTGCGGATCCGCGCGGACCGGCGAGGCGGCGGGCTGGGCCGGATCTTGATGGAACGTGCGATTACGCGGGCACGCGAGCGTGGCTGCGGACTGGTCCAGCTGACGAGCAACAAGCAGCGCGAGGACGCGCACCGCTTCTACGCCGGACTCGGCTTCATCCGCAGCCATGACGGGTTCAAGCTCGGACTCTGAAGTCCATCGCCAGTAGCGATCATGTGGGATTCAGGCTGCGGAGCCAGATCACCGGGCCGCGCAGGTGGAGTCCAGCGAGGCAGCTCTGCGGCGTCTTGTCGTAGCGGGTGGCGAGCCCACGCCATGCCTCGGCCGCACATCCTTGGGCCGGTGGGCCGTTCGCTTATCAGTCAGAAGGGAGGTTCGAGATTGCCGCGGCCATCGCTGTGTGGCCCACAGTCCCAGGGCTTCTCCTGGAAAGGTTCGATGTCGGTGACGTCATGGCCCCATGCTTCGAGGGCCTTCCAGGCAACGCGCCGGTTAGGGTCGTCGCTGCTGGTGTCCAGGATGCGGCGCGCGTGCACGGCGAGGTGACCGCGGTGCTGGGCGAGCGCGGAGTGTTCGGCGAGGATGAGCGCAGCGAGGCTGGCGGCGTCGCGCACGTCCTCGTGACTGTCCTGCAGGAAGGGCGCCACGGCTCGATAAAGCATCGGGCGCAGGTCCCGGAAGGCCGCCACGATGGTGCCGGGGGTGAGGAAGCCAGGGGAGTACTGCTCGGTGCGGTCGACAACCACGTCAGAAGCGTTGTCGACCGTGGAAGCCAACCAGTTCAACAACGTCGCGCGGATGGGAACGTTGCGATACGGCCGGAGGGTCATGGCCGCCGGGTGGGTGAGGATGGCGGCGACATACAGGGCGACGGGGGCGGTGGCTTCGTAGATGGTGTTCTGGTGGCCGACCAGCTCACCCAGCTCCGACAAAGCGGTGACCTGCACCTTGGGATCAGGCTCCAGCAACCGTGCCAGGACTTCGGGAAGGCACTCACCGTTCCCGAAAGCCGTCTGAAGCGAACCCCAATCAGTCTCCGCCAGGACTATCTGGTAGGGCGGCACGTCAGGCTCGCGGGGCGCCCCGGCCGTGAGGTTGCTGTGGTTCACAGGCCAAACCTAGACCAGACTTCTGCCACGATTCCTGTCCAGGCCAGTTACAAGCCACTGTCCTTCCGAGAGTGACGGGTGCATTTGCGCTGGTCAGGCATAGGGTCGGTGTTTCGGCGGCAGAGACGAGGTGTTGTGTCGGCTCTGCGGTGGAGGTGCCGGGCTTCATGCCGTCGGTAGGGCCTCCTGGTGTGCTGTGTGCTCAAGGTCTCGACAACCCCGAGCTGCACCAGAGGCCCTGTCTTCATGCACGGACAGACAGAAGATCGCCCGCCTGAGCGGCCGCACTCGAACCCGTGCTCACCCGAGGGGCGCCACGGGGCCGTCAGAGGCGGCCTCAGGCCCTGCTGCCGCACGGTGACAGCCATGCACCGCCGCTCCCTGCCCCGCCGCGCTGCTCGCGGCCTCCGGATGTGTCTCCGTCCGCCCCGCCCCTACCTGGCCCGTCGGCGCCTCCTCCCGGCGGCACCGGCGGACCCCAAGCGCTCCGAACCACGGTCGAACAACCAATCGGCCTTGGCCTCGAAGGAAAGGGCCACCCCCTCCACGGGGGCGGCCCCTCGCCTTCACGCAAGCGGCTGCATTCTCAGGGGCTGTCAAGGTACGGGTTTCCGTGGCGTGCCTGATCGCTACTGGGGTGACGTAATTAAGTCATGCCACTACTCTGCCGGTGCGACTGAATTTCATCATCGTCACCTGATCTTTTTAAGTCGGGGCGTGGCCTCGTTCCCGCAAGTGGGCTTGGAGCGAAGCCCTCGGTTGGGTGGTCGTACAGCGGGCCAGGCGCGAGCGCCCCTGACGCCACCCGACACGGGCCACCACTAGACCCATTGGTGGCCCGCACTGTTGCACCGCCGAAGCCGTCACCCTCGGCCGCAGGATCGGCAACGGCACCCCCCAGGGCCTCCGTCAGCCGGTCCGCCGCCACCCCGGCACCGATCGGGCCCCGCCCCCGCAGCGCTGCGCGGACCGCCTCCGGGTCGCAGGCCTCCACCACCGCCCGCGACCACCGGCCCGAGCCAGCGTCCGGCGGCGGGACCAGGCCCGAGCCGGCCGCCCACCGCCAGGCCGCCACCGGCGCCCGCAGCCGGCCCGCAGCCTGGCTCTCGTCGGAGCTCTCACGCCGCACACCCATGCCGAAACGCACCCCAATCGCACACCGGAACAGCCCGCCAACCGGGCCGCCGCAAACCATGACGAACCCAGCTGGAAACTGTCAATAGACCTGTTGTTGCCGTGAGTTGGGGACACACCGCATAAGCCGCCTACGCGTACGCGAGGGCCGGATTCACCCGCCCGGAGGACGGGGCGGCCTGTGCTGCGGCGGTCAGCCAGCCGCCGCCGTGGGGCCCGCCCCGAACCGCGGCACGTCGCCTGCGGTCATGTCCAGGCGGATCCGCTGGAACCGCAGCGGGTGGCGGAACACGCCGGTGAACCGCACCACCGTCCAGGGGTGCCCCGGGCCGGCTGCTGTCAGGTGCTCGCCGACCTGTCGGGAGACCTCCGGGCGCAGCGGGACCGTGCGGCCGACAGGACGCAGCCGGCCCATCTCGTCGCAGCGACCCAGGACCAGGAGCTGGGGGTGGGTCAGGGTGCCGGTGATCGCGCCGATGACCGCTTCGGTGCTGTCGCGCCTTCTGATCTTGGTCCAGCCGCCGCGATAGCCCGGGAGGTATTTGCCGGTCAGGGGCTTGATCACGATTCCCTCGACCCCGGACACGTCAGTCCAGGTCCGGAGCCATTCCCGGGCCTTGGCGAGGTCCGTGGTCATCGGGCACAGGGTCCACGGGGCCGTCAGAGCGTGGTCGGCGAACAGCTGCTACAGGAGGGCGCGGCGGTCGGCGTAAGGGTGGGTCAGGCGCTCCTGGCCGCCGAGCTGCAACACGTCGAAGGCGACGAAGTAGGCCGGCCCCTTCGCCGCGAGGACGGCGGCGCCGCGCGCGCGGGAGGCGGCCCGGCGCTGCAACGCCGCGAACGACAACCGGGCTTCTCCGGTGTCCCAGACGACCAGCTCACCGTCCAGGACCAGACCGGCGGGGAGCTGCGCCTCGGCGGCGGCCACCAGGTCCGGCCACCGGTCCTGCACCAGCGCCCCGCGCCGGGTCTGCACCACCACCCGCCCGCCCAGGCCGGCCGGGGTGAACAAGATCGCGCGGTGCCCGTCGAGCTTCTGCTCATAGGCCACCCCGGCCCGCAGCACGGCCAGGCCCGGCACCGCCTCGCGGCCTGCGCGAGCATCGGCTCAACCGGCGGTCGCAACGTCACAGAGCCTCCCTCGCCCCTCCCCCCTCCAGGGTCGACCGAATCCGGCCAGGACGACGCCCCACCTCGCCCATGTCCTGTGACAGCGAAGGTTGAGCGTGTGCCATCGAAGATTGATCAGGCCAGTGGCCGCCTGGCCAGCGGTGAGCCCGAGGTGTCCGTGATGTGGACCGTCGGGCTCACCGGGGGGAATCGGATGTCACCCCTGAGCCGTGCGCTCCTTGGCGATCAAGTGATCGGTCACGTTCAAGACGCCCTCGGGGCCGCCGGCCGTCCCGAGGTCGAGGCGGTACTTGCCGTTGACCACCATCGAGGGAGTCCCCGTGACCTCGTACTTCTTGGCCAGCTCCTTGGCCTGGTTCACCTGGCCCTTGATGGCGAAAGAGTTAAAGGTGGCGAGGTACTTGTCCTTGTCCACCCCCTGGGTAGCCAGGTAGTCGGCCTGCTGGTGGGGCTCGGTCAGCCTCACGTGCCGGTTCTGGATCGCGTCGAAGACGGAGGCGTGGACCTTGTGCTCTACACCCATGGCTTCGAGCGCCAGGAACATCTGCCCATGTGCATCCCCGGGGCCGCCGAACATCGCCGGGACGCGGCGGAACGCCACGTCCTTGGGAAGCTTGTCCGCCCACGGGTTCACGGAGGCTTCGAAGTGATAGGTGTGCGGGCAGCCGTACCAGAACACCTGCGCCACCTCGATCTTGCCGGGAACGCTCACCGGGACCGGGGTGGAAAGCTCGACGTACTCCTTGCCAGCGGTCGGCGCTGCCATGGTGCCTCCATCTCTCACGCGATCAAGGGTGGCCGCCGCCACGCGGCGGATGCCTGCTGGCGATCATGACGCGGCCCCACCTGACCTGCCAGCCGCGTCAACGAACTTGACCGGATCGAGTGCCGTCTCGCCATAGGCCCAGGTCAACAGGCCGATCAACCTTCAATGACACAAACGAACGGTTGATCAATGGTCGCTGGCACAGATCAACCTTCGATGGCACGGGACACCCATCTGTGGCTTTGTGGGTTCGGCGAGGCATTCGCGCAAGAATTCGAACACGTGTTTCCATCGGGGGGTGCGACCACCGTTCCGCTTCCCCGAGGACCTGATCACCCTGCAAAGGGCGTGGCAGCAGACCTACGCCGAACTGGCACAGGCCCCCGCCGGGGCCGGCACGACCGCGCTGCGGCGCCGGCTTCTCAACCTGCCGGCGCGCCTGCGCACCCACCCCTACTGGACCGCCCCCGCCGGCCGGCGGGCCGGCGCAGCCGACCTGTCCGCGCCGCCCGCACCCCCAGGGTCCCCGGACGGAAGGCCGCAGCATGAGCCGCCCCATCGAGGCCGCACCCGCGCGGCCCACTCCGGTCTCGACCGGACCGTGCGTCCGCTGCCGCCGGGCCACCACGCGCTACGGCGCCGGCGCCAGCCCCCTGTGCGCGGCATGCCGGCAGGCCCGGGCGGAGCGGCTTTCCCGCCCCTGACCGTGACCGGCCCCCCGCCACCGCCCGCAGCGACCACCCTTCTGCTGCCCGACGGCCAGGAGATCGGGCGCGTGCGGCTCTACGAGCGGCTCCGGATGGACACCGGGCTGTGGATGTACCGCATCGGCGTACCCCTGTGGCAGACCACCGAAGGCGGCGGCGTCGAGCCCTCGGAGTACAGCACGTGGGTGACCTCCGCACAGCTGCGCCCCATCCCCGGCATCGCCCTGGACCAGGTACCCACCCACCGCAACCCCACCGGCACGGCGGCCGCCCCGGCGACGCCATGGGTGTGGGTGCTCGACAGCCGCACCAGCGCACGGGCCGCCACCGTGCACGCCGAGGGATGCCCGCTGGCGACGCACCGAGCCGTGCCGGTCAAGACGACGGCCGCCCTCGACGCCCTCGGCCGACCCGGCACACTCGCCTGCACCCGATGCGACGCCGCCGAGACACTGCTGCCGATCCTCACCCACGGTGGCTCTGTTCACGAGTAGGGGCAGCACTTGTACGCCTCTTCGGGAGTCAGCGTGGGCTGGAGGCGATTCGAAATGTTCACGAGAACGGACAGCGTCCGATCTGTCCCGCGCCAGCGCACAGGTGACCGGCCCCCAGCCGGACAGCGCCCACGGACTCGTTCGAGTGAAGGCAGTGTGTGTGCGGCATGGCGCCGGATCGTCGGTTGATCATGGCGATGGACTGCTACCGGGATTCGGTGAGAGCCCTCGGTGCTGGAGCCGCCTCCCGCGCCCGGCAGCGGGCTGACCATCCGTCTCAAGAAGGGGAGATGTAGTGGCTGACACGATCCTGATCGGCATTGCCGGTCCGAAGACCGGCCCGGTGACCCAGTACGGCGACATGCAGTTCGTCGGGGCCAAGCAGGCCATCAAGGACATCAACGCCAAGGGTGGCGTCGACGGCAAATTGTTGGTGGCCAAGGAGTACGACGACGCCGCCGACCCGAAGCAGGCCGTCGCCGTCGCCAACAAGGTCGTCAACGACGGCGTGAAGTTCGTCGTCGGCCACATCGCCTCAGCCCCGACTCAGCCGGCCTCGGACATCTACGAGGACGAGGGCATCCTCATGATCACGCCTGCGGCTACGAGCCCTGAGATCACCGCCCGCGGCTACAAGCTCGTCTTCCGCACGCACGGCCTCGACAGCGCGCAGGGACCGACCGCCGGCAACTACATCGCCGACCACGTGAAGCCGAAGACCGTCGCGGTCCTCCACGACAAGCAGCAGTACGGCGAGGGCCTGGCCACTGCCGTCAAGCAGACGCTGGAACGCAAAGGCGTGAAGGTGGCCGTGTTCGAGGGGCTCAACGCCGGCGACAGGGACTTCTCCTCGATCATCCAGAAGCTGAAGCAGAACGACGTCGACTTCGTCTACTGGGGCGGTTACCACCCCGAGCTCGGCCTGATCCTGCGCCAGGCCCAGGAGAAGGGGCTCAAGGCCCGGTTCATGGCCGGGGAGGCATGCGCCAACGACTCGCTCTCGCAGATCGCGCAGGGCGCCTGCGAGGGCCTGCTGATCACTGTCCCGAAGGCGTTCGACGCGGACCCCGAGAACAAGGCCATCGTCGACGCGATCAAGGCCGACGGCAAGGACGCCGGCGGTCCCTACATCTTCCCCGCCTACTCAGCGGTCGAGCTGATCGCCCAGGGCATCCGAGCAGCGAGGTCGGAAGACCCAGACAAGGTCGCCGAAGCTATCCACGCCGGTTCCTTCAAGACCCCGACCGGCGCTCTGAGCTTCGACGAGAACGGCGACCTCAAGGACTTCAAGTTCGTCGTCCACAAGTGGCACTTCGGCAAGCCGAAGTCCGAGGTATCCCCCCAGTAGAAGTCCATCTCCGGCCCACCGGGTGCCCCGCAGTCGTCTCGGCTGCGGGGCACCCGGTGTCTGCACGGGTGCCCCGCCTCTGGCGGCAGGGTGGTGTCGGTTCTCGTGAACATCGAACAAGCTCTCCGGCGCCCGCCGCCCAAAGTCATGAACAGGCGCCGTCGGAACCCGTGAACAAAGCCACACGGGGGTGCTTGTAGCGAATCCACTGAATCAGTCTCCACCACGCGTACCAGCCGAGGTAGGGCTCCGGTGCCCGGTCGTGGCGTCGGGGCCGGCCCCGGTCATTGGTCCTCGGCCCCGGCCCCGGTGGGCGCGTCACAGCCTTACCGCAACCGGTCGCTTGCCGTGCCACGTCTCATGGACATGACCGCTGCCCCGTACCGCCGCACCGCACCGGACGTACCGTCATGGCCGCACTGCGCCGAAGCCCCGCCGGGCGGCGCCGGGTGCAGGGGCCGGCGGGTAGAGCCGTACGCCGTATGCCTGGCCCACCTCCCCGACGCCGAACGCGCCGCCCACCTCGCGGAACTCCGGCCCGGCACCGACCTCGACCACCGCGGCACCCGCTTCACCGTAGAGCTGCTCAGGGAACTCCTCACCGCGCTCGCGGATCCCTCCACGGCCGGGCCGCGCATCGGCCAGGCCCGTTTCGAGGAGGCGGTGTTCCACGGCGCCGTGCGCTTCGACCTGGTGCGGATCGACGGCGACGCCCTGTTCGACGGGGCCGAGATCGCCGGCAACGTCTCCTTCGACCGGGCCGAGATCGGCGGCCGCGCCCTCTTCCGGCAGGTGAGGATCGGCGGGGACGCTTGCTTCGAACGGATGACGGTCCGCCGGCGTGCCGTGTTCGAGGGAGCGCAAGTTGGCGGCAGTGCCTCGTTCGAACGGATGCGCGTGGACGGCCGCGCTGTCTTCGACGAGCTGAGGACCGGGCGGGACGCGGGTTTCAAAGGGATGGAGGTCGGCGGCTTCCTCTCCCTCGACCAGGCCCGCATCGGCGGTGACGGCCACTTCGATCGGACCAGGGTCAACCTCGCCACCACGCTCCGCGGGCTGACGGCCGGCGGCCGGGTGTCGTTCGCCGGGGTGGCGTTCGAGGGCTCCGCACGGGTCGGCCCGCTGGTCTGCGCGGGGACGCTGGACCTGTCCGAGGCGGTGTTCGGGGCCGCCATGACGCTGGAGGCCGCGGCGGCAGCGGTGCGGTGCCGGCGGACGCGGTGGGCCTCTACGGCGGCGCTGCGGCTGCGGTACGCGGCCGTGGACCTCTGCGACGCGGTCGTCGAGAGCCCGCTGAGCATCACCGCCCGAGCCCGGCCCTTCGTCGTGGATGGCGGGGAAGTGGACGAACAGGGCTTCTCGGGCGGACCCGGCCGCCCGGGCCCTGGCGTGCGGATCATGTCGTTACGGGGAGTGGACGCCGCGCACGTGGTGCTGACCGGCGTGGACCTCACCGAGTGCCTGCTCGCCGGAACCGTCCACCTCGACCAGCTCCGGCTCGAAGGCAAGTACACCTTCGCCGCCGCCCCCGCCGGCCTGCTCCGACGCGGGACACGGCCCGCGCGCTGGACCCCGCGCCGGACGCTGGCCGAGGAGCATCACTGGCGGGCCGCCCGCAGCCGGGCGGCCCACGGCTGGACGCCCGCGCCAGCCGGGGAGGAGGTGCAGGAGCCTGCCGCACTGGCCCCGGTGTACCGGCAGCTGCGCAAGGCCTTCGAGGACGGCAAGCACGAACCGGGTGCCGCCGACTTCTACTACGGCGAGATGGAGATGCGCCGCCACGCCGACGACATCCCCCGGGCCGAGCGGAGCCTGCTCACCGCGTACTGGGCCTTGTCCGGCTACGGGCAACGAGCCTCGCGCGCCCTTAGCTGGCTCCTGGCGGCCATGACCGTCACCGTGCTGGCGATGATGCTGTGGGGCCTGCCGCAGAACGACCCGAAGCCGAGGAGCACCGGCACGGTGGTCGGCCGCAGCATCACGATGACCACCGACGTACCCGGCCCGGCCAACCCGGACGGTCCCTATCGCGAACGCCTGACGACCGACCGGTTCGAGAAGTCCCTGCGGGTGGTCGTCAACTCGGTGGTCTTCCGCTCCTCCGGCCAGAACCTGACCACCGCTGGCACCTATACCGAGATGGCGTCCCGCCTCACCGCACCGGCCCTCCTCGGCCTCGCCGCCCTGGCCGTCCGCAGCCGCCTGAAGCGCTAGTCGGGTCGGCGAGCCCCCGGGGACGTCAAGGTTCCCTGGGGGCTCACGTGCTGTCTGCTGGCAGGGTCCATGCGCTGGGGACCAGGGACGGCATCCGGTGGGCCACCTGGTGCTCTCCCTTGGTGCAGCCCTGGAAGGGGCCTGAGGAGGCGCGGAGTTCTCGCATGCATGGGTCGTAGTGGTCGCGGTGCCACACGCTGGGGCCTGTGTACCCGCAGGTGGCAGGGTCGGTCAGCTCCTGCCAGGACAGCCAGAGGGCATGGAGGCGGGCGATGGCGATGGGGTGGTCGGTCCACAGGTGGCATCAGCGGGCGTCGGCGGAGGCCTCGGCCAGGTATCCGGGAACGAGCATGCCCTCCACCCACTCGACCAGGGCGCGTAGCTCGCCCTCGTACTCCGTCGGCAGCGTGCCGAGCGGCTTCCGCAGCCCTGCGTGCGTGTCCCGCGGCCGCCCGGGCTGCGCCAGCAGTCTCACGGGCCTGGGAGGCAGACAAGGAACCGAGCCCGGCTCACCGAACGAGGCGGCCTGGGCGACCAGTTCCCGGTGCACCGCTGCCACGTTCCCGCCCTACACCGCCCGACGCTAACGCAGATCGGGAGTCACCGTGGCCCGCCCTGGCGTCCGGGCCGACGACCGGCCCTCACGCCGGGCCACCGCCAGCCAGTTCCACACCGTCCGCTCGGACACATCGCAAGCCGAAGCAGTCAACCGCACGTGCACAGAACCGAGTCCGCCGCGACCATCGAGGGCCATCGCGTGACCGCCGCCTCCCGTCACACAACAGCCGGCACTACCCACTCAGCAGAGCCACCGGGACCGTGTTCCACCATCAGCCCCTCCGCAGACGCCCGTCCCCGTTCCGAAAACGCTGTCCACGGCCACACGCCTCATTCCGACACGCCGGACCGCATCCCACCAAGGAGTGACGCCCCAGCCAGCCGAACAATCAGTCCCCAAACGCAAACCCACACACACGACACCAGACCTTCAGCCGGAAACGACAGCACCGGCGGCGTTTTCGCCGACCCGGACAGACGGCGGCGCCTTGCAGAACTTCTCTTCGGAGCACTTCCGCACTGGCCCGCAGGCGGCAAAATCTCTTGGAAATCGGTCAGGTGCCCCCCACCGCGGGCTACGATGGGGGGCACGAAAATGCCACTATCAGGCTTTCAACTGAAAACAAACAGATTCAAGCTCAAAACCGGCACCGCCATTTTCGGGACGGGCCACGCCTGCCCTCACTTTAGAGCAAGCAAGAAGACCAACCCTCCCGCCGTAGTGAAGTGCCAGCTTCAGTAGTGGACGGACTCCTATAACTCCCGCTTCGTCGATTTCCTGTAGCTGGGGCCCGTCGGCAGTTGCCAAGGTCAGGTCGGGGAGCACCCGGGCTAGTTTCAAAAACTCGACTCCTTCACACACGATCGCCAGATCGCCGCCGTGCTCGGCTTGCGGGCTCCTCAGAAGAAGCCGAGAGTGTCCGATCGCGTAGCGCCAAACATGGAACGTACGCCCACTTCGCCAAATAGCATGCATGTCATTCAAAGGGGTTCGACACCTTTTTTCCCTTGCGATACCAAGTGACCCGTGGCCATGCATGTGGCGATTGACTCAGACGCCACATTTCCCAACGCGTGAACCCTTGATCGTCTACCTTCGGATCTACACTAGCCCCCGATGCGGCGTAGTCCCGCGGGTTGTCGATTCCGTCAAGACTGACGTGAATGTTGGTTACACCGTCGTTGAGGAACGTATCCACCTGGCGATGCCAGGATCCTCCACTATCAGGCCAGTCCTTGTACGTGAGGGCACCGATTTCCATCCCAAAGATGTCGAGTGCTTCACCGTCGTCGCCCACGGTCTGCTTACCCAGAGCTATGTCGCTGCATCCGGTGTTGTGTACGAGGACCGGCACCTCGCCAGCCAGCACATGATACGTGTGAAGGTCGGCGACAGTCAGATTGTATGCGGCCTGCAGGCCCTGCCAATGGCTAACTTTACCGATCTGAATCGCTGATCCGACTGGCGTGCGGAGCTCGTCCCCGACCACCAGGTCGGCGGCGTCCACCCAGCGCTTTCGGCTTTGCACCCAATAGGGGTGGTGGTCGGTGGAGGTGAGAGTCTCTGTAGATGGTCCGCCACGGAGTTCGATGTCTGTAAAATCCCGGTCCTCCGGCGTATAGATGGTTTCCACAACCCGCCGGGAGCTGGCCGTTCCGTCCTCCGGGTCGGCCGCCAGGACATAGTCTCCGATTTCGACGCGTTCGATGGGCTTGGCAGAGCCGTCTCCCATCAGTACCCGCGTGCCAGCCGGGAAACTGTTTTTGGCACACCTAGAGGTCTTCCGGATAAGCGCGGAGAGGCCGTCGAATACTTCCCTCGCCTTTGGGCCGTATTTATCAGACCACTTTCCGAACTTGATTCCAGCTGTCACCCATCCGCCGATGGGAACCATCGAAATGCAGGAGAGTGCCGCATCCCGCAGCATCCCTTCCCGGCCGGTGGGGATGAAATGGTCGGCGGCCCCTTCCACCGTGTAGAGCGCGCAGTTCACACCGTCGGCGGCCTCGCCATACCCCGGCACGAGCCCAATGATATCGAGCTTGAGATGCAAGAAGTCAAGCTGGGTATTCAGGGAAACACCCCGACAAAGCATGTCACCCTTGTTGAGGATGAAGCAGCCCAGGTGATTGATTACTTTGGCACCCAACAGGTATAGGGAGGTCCGCTTCTGCTCGGCTTCTTGCCTAATGCGCTCCTGCTGGGCCTTGAGGAACTGCTCCGTCATGTACCGGTCGACGGTCCTGTCGTACCTGTCCTGCGCGTCCTTGGCGCTCGCTCCCGCGTTTGTCGCGGACTGGCGCGCTTCACGGGCAGCTTGGTGAGCGCTGGCCGCATAGTCGGCGGCCGCGTCGGCGCTGGCTCTGGCCGAGGTCGCGGAGCTGGTGGCTTGCTGTGCGCTGGCGGCGGCGCGGGCCTCGGCGTTACGGGCCGAGGTCGCGGAGGCCGCGGCCGCGGATGCGGATGCAGCGGCGTTGTTGGCTGACTTGTTGGCGTCGTTGGCGTAGCCGGCGGCTTTGTTGGCGTAGTCGTTGGCGGTCTTGGCGTGCCGGGCTGCTTCGTCGGCGTAGCCCTGGGCGTTGGCGGCGGCCTGGGCGGCGTAGTAGGCGTCCTGGAAGGCCTTGGCCGCGACTGCGCTGGCGTCGGCGATGATGCCTTGGATCTGTGCGATGTGGGCGGTGTTGAGCTGGTCTCGGCGCTTGGCCCGGTATTGGCCGGATTCGATGAAGGTGCGCAGTTGTGTCTCGGGGCTGGCGAGTGCGGCTTCTGCGGCGGCCTTGATTTCGGGGGTGCCACCTTCGGCGAGGCGTGAGGCTTCGATGCGGTCGTCCTCAAGTTGGGCCTTGTACTGGCCGACCAGAACGAATTGCGCCAGTGCCTTGGGGTCGGTGGACTCCAGGGCTGCCTTGGCTCCTTCCTTGACGCCGGTGCCGCCGGCTTCGGCGATACGGGCGACCTCAATGCGGTTGTCGGGTGCTGCGGCCTGGTACTGGCCAGCGGTCAGGAAGGTGTGGATCTGAGCACCACTGCCCTGAAGCGCGTTGGTGGCGGCCGTACGCACGTCGCCGTGCGGTGACGTCTTGGCGAGCTGGTTGGTCTGTTCGCGTTCGTCCTGCTCTGCGGCCTTCTTCCAGCCGTTGGTCACGTATCCGACCACAGCGGCGTCGTCGCCAGTGAGCGCTGCCTCGGCGGCGGCCCGGCTCCAGGGGCCACGGGTCTGCATGACCGTCAAGGCCATTTTGCGGCCGGTCGCGGCGACCGTCACGGTCTCGGCGCCGGGCTGGGTGGCTTGCTTGGCGAGGGTGTCGACGTCGGCGTCGAGCTTGATGGCTTCCTGGCCCAGGCGGGTGATCTCTGCCTGGGTCGCGTCGTATTGGGCCTTGTCGTCGCGGGCCTGGTTGACCAGGGTCGTGGTGCGGGCCGCGACTTCTTCGGCTTCGCTCGCGCGGGCGGCCGCTTGGACGTCCTGGGCCTTCTTGACCGCTGCATCCGCGGTTTGTGCGGACTTGAGTGCCTCGTCGGCGTTGGCCTTGGCCTGGGTAGCGGCCTTCTGAGCGTCGTTGGCGTAGTCGGCAGCGTGCCGAGCGGCTTCCGCAGCCCTGCGTGCGTGTCCCGCGGCCGACCGGGCTGCGCCAGCAGCCTCACGGGCCTGGGAGGCAGCCGCGTTGGCGTGGCTCTGCGCGGCAGCGGCGGACCGCTTCGCTTCGGCCGCGTGGCGGCGTGCGGAGGCTGCGGCCGCTTCGGCCTCGTCGGCGTTCACGCCGGACTTGGCAGCCCATTGCCCGGATTCCGCCGCGCTGCCCGCAGCTGCGTTCATGTCGGCGATCGCGTCCAGCGAGGCCTGTAGAGCGGTGGTGGTGGCTCGTAGAACGCCTTCGAGGGCGTCGGTGAGGTTGGCGATCTTCTCCGCCGCCGCGGCGGTCTTGTCCGCATCGGCGGCGACTCGCTCGTTGACCTTGCCTGAAGCGGCTGCGTTCCAGGCTTGGGTTGCGGACCGGGAAGCCTGCATGGCGGCGTTGGACGCGTTGTACGCGGCGATGGCGGCAGTCTGGGCGGCCGCGTTGGCAGCCCGGGCCGAGGCAATGGCTGCCTGGGCGGCGGAGGCGGCGCGGCGGGCGGACTCGGCCGCCCGGCGGGAGGCGTCCGCGGCCCTGACCGCGTCGTTCTGCGCTGCCTTGGTTTCGGCGGCGGCCTTGGCCGACTCGGCCTTGGCCAGGCGTGCCGCTTCCTTGGCCTTGCTGGCCTGCTCGATGGCGCTCTTCTTGGCCTTGTCCGCTGCGGCGCCGGCCTCTTCGGTCTGCTTGGCCAGGTCGGTGACGGTGGCGTGTTCCTGGTCCTGAGCGGCTGCGATGTATTGCCCGTAGGTCAGGAAGTCACGGATGTCCTCGATCGTGCCCTTGAGAGCTGCGGCAGCTGCCCGCTTGGTGGCCGGTCCGCCATTGGCTTCCAGCTGCGCGACGCGCACTCGTGCGTCGTCGTCGCGTTGCTTGTGCTGCCCTTCCGTCAGGAAGGCACGGACGTCGTCGATCGAGCCGCGCATCGCGGCATCGCCGGCTTCTCTCAGGCCGGCACCGCCGCCCTCGGCGATCATCGCGGCCTGGACGCGCTCGTCTTCGGCCAGTGGTGCCTTCCAGCCGTCCTTCATGAAGGCCGCAAGGTCTGCGGGTGTGCCGTCCAGCGCTCGCTGCGCTGCTTCCCGCAGGCCGGGGCCGGCGTCGCTGACGAGCTTGAGCGCGGCCTCGCGGAGGTCGAGCTCTTCGGCGATCTTCTGGCCGTTCTCCAGGTAGGCGCGGAGTTGCTCGTCCGTGCCGACCAGGGCTTGGCCGGCAGCGGACTTGACGGCCGGACCGCCGGACTTCCACTGCTGAAGTACCTGCTGGCGAAGTGTCAGCGGTGGGCTGGAAGGGTCATCGGCCGCTGCCGGGGCAGCGGAAACAAGTCCGGCCAGCAGGACCAGAGGAAGCAGGCCGCGTGCGGCCTTGAAGGCCGTCGCGGTTCCCCTCCCCCGGGCTCTGCCGGGCCGCACTGGGTTGTGACGCACGGGACGTTCCCCCTGTGATGGTGTGAGGTCTGCGTGCGCACGGTCAGGCCGACCCGCTCCTCAATTCGGGAAGGGGTCGGTAGCGTCGTTGCTTCCTGTCTGCGTGCACGGGCGCGCTCCGCCGGCTTCCTTGATGCGGCTTCCCCAGGCCGAAGACAGCAGTTCGCGACTCTGATCATCGGACACGTCAATAGAGTTACGGTTGATCGCGACTTGAGTGATCTCAATCAAGTGGTGGTTGCTCAGGAGGCTTGCTGGTGGCCTCTTGTTCGAAACGGCCGGTTTGGTGCTTCGGCGGGGACCGCTGGTCCGCAATGCCACAAGCCCATTGCAGCCGGCAACCCGGTAATTTTCTGCATTCTGGCATGCGAGGCGGTCCCTCGAACGATGCGTGCAACAGGGCCGAAAACCGTCGCCTTCAGTGCTCAGGCGGATCGATTCGTGACAACCCAGGTACAGGTCGCGTGTTCGAGGGGTTACTGTGCGGTCAGCCCCCAGGCGATCACGGCCCTCCGCAATGTCGCGGCGCGGTCGTTTCCATCGAACCCAGCCTCGTGATTCCTTCATCGAGGGTTGCCTGGAAGGCCTGAACACCTCGTGCGTATTCTCAGACGACTGCCCGTAGCCACCCTCATCGCCGCCGTCGCCATCAGTTCAGGGGCTCCGCTGGCGTACGCCGAGCCGGTAACGCCGGCCAATGCCAGCGCGGCGTTCGCTGTCGAAGACGGCGCGTACCCGTTCCGTTCCGCCGCGCTCGCCACCACTGGGGCCGATCTGATCGCGGGAGACGGCAATATCACTCTCACCTCCTGCTCCGGCCCGTACCAGATCATGGTGTGGGCGCGGAACCTCAAGAGCGAGGACTCTCGGATTTGCTTCAAGGCCGCGAACACCGGCTACCTGGCGGTCAATGTCCCCCGTGCCTTCCGCATCGAGACCATGGGGCGTGACCTGAGCGCCCAGGTCACGATCAACAGTCAGACGTCCAGCCTGAGCGTGCCGAGGGGCACCTCCAAGGGGTTCGGCGAGTCCAACCCGACGGATCCGCAACAGGCCACGCTGCTGGAGATGCGGGTGACCGGATCTGCGACCGCTCCCGTTCAGCCCTCTGGTGACCAAACGTATGCGTTCACGGGCAAGCTGACGATCGGGGACAACAAGCGGTTCTGCACCGCGACGCTGGTGGACCCGCGCTGGGTGCTCGCGGCGAAGAGCTGCTTCGCCGCTAATCCCGTCGAGAACAACACCGTCGCGGCAGGGGCACCGAAGGAGAAGACGACCGTCACTGTCGGCCGGACCGACCTGGCGACATCCGGCGGCCACACTTCGGACATCGTCGAGCTCGTGCCACGCGAGGACCGGGACCTGGTGATGGCCCGGCTGGACAAGCCCGCCTTCGGCACCACGCCTGCCGCCGTATCCACGACCGTGCCAGCGGCTGGTCAGGAGCTGACCGTCGCCGGTTTCGGCCGCACCCAGGCCCAGTGGGCGCCCAGTAAGATCCACACCGCTGCCTTCTCCATTGGGACTGTCGCCGCCACCGGCATCGACCTGAGCGCCAAGTCTCCTGTGGATGCCACCGTCTGCAAGGGCGATGCCGGCGCCCCGGCGGTGCGGAGCGAGAACGGCAAACCCGCGGTCGTTGCCGTCGGAAGCCGCTCCTGGCAAGGCAGCTGCCTCGACAGCAGTGAGACCAAGACCGGTGCGTACGGCACCCGGGTCGACGACCTGGGCCAGTGGATCGGCTCGCTGACCTCACGCCGGTCAGCGGCGGCCAGCGAGGCCGGCGGCAGCGACCGCATCCGCTGGGCCGACTTCGACGGCGACCGCAAGCCGGACTACATCACCATCGCCGACAACGGCGAGATCTCCGTCTACCTCAACCACGGCGGCGACCCGGCCGGAGCCAACGGCTGGCAGCCCCTCGGAAAGGTCGCCGCCGGCATGACCAATGACCGCAGCCGAGTCCGCTTCGCCGACTTCGACGGCGACGGCAAGGCCGACTACATCGTCATCAACACCGACGGCTCCCTCGATGTGTTCCTCAACCAGGGCGGCGACCCCGCCGGCGGCTGGAAAGCCCTGGGCAAGGTCGCCGCCGGCCTGACGAAGGACGCCACCAAGATCCGCTTCGCGGACTGGGACGGCGACGGCCGCTGCGACTACATCGTCTTCAACGACGCCGGCGCGTTCTCGGTCTACCTCAACCGCGGCGGTGACCAGTCCGGCAACGGCTGGCCCGCTCTCGGCCAGGTCGCCGGCGGCGTCACCAACGATCGCAGCCGCGTACGCCTCGCCGACAACGACGGAGACGGCAAGGCCGACTACCACGTGATCAAGCCGAGCGGCGCTGTCGATCTGTACCTCAACCGCGGGGGCGACGTCGCCGCCAACGGCTGGAAGACGATCGGTCAGATCGCCGGCGGCGTCACCACCGACCACACCAAGGTCCAGTTCGTCGACTTCAACGCCGACACCCACGCCGACTACATCCTCGGCGGCGCCAACGGCAGCGCCACCGTCTACGGCTGGAACGGCGGCGACGTGCCCGGCGGCAACGGCTGGACCAACATCGGCATGGTCGCCGGCGGCGTCTGACCCCGCCGCGACATCGGCACCTACGGCTGACCCGGCTTCGTACGCCTGGCTCTGCTATCCGTCCGCCCGGCCCCCTCATGAGACCGGGCGGACGGATCGTCTGCTTCCGCCACGCCCTGCCTTCAGCTGCCCGGGCGCCAGCCGAAGAGGCCGGCCCGGCAGCCAACCGTTACCGACACCCAGGACATGATGAAACGCCTCACGTCACTCAGCTCGTTCACCCTCGCCGTACTCACGACAACTGCCGCGATGGCTCTCGGTGCCGCTCCCGCGACGGCGGCTCCACAGCCGACACCGCCCCTACTCAAGATCATGCCGCTGGGTGACTCGATCACGCAGGGCGCCCACAGCTCGCACGAGAGTGGCTATCGGACAACCCTGTGGGACCAGCTTGCCAAGCAGTCCCGGTACACACCCGACTTCGTCGGTTCCAACTCCTCCGGCCAGGTCGGCGACCCCGACCACGAGGGCCACAACGGCTGGACCGTCGGCCAGGTGGACAGCAAGATCGACGGGTGGCTGGCCGCGGCCGAGCCGGATGTGGTCCTCGTCCACCTGGGCATCAACGACCTCAACCAGCACTTCGGCGACGGCCCCACCTCCGCGCACAAGCTGTCCCGCCTCATCGACCGCATCCAGGCCGACCGCCCCGGCATCACCGTCATCGTCCAGGGCCTGCTCCCCGACACCACCGGATACGAAGACCAGGTAAGGGCCTTCAACACCATCATCCAGGCGGAAGAGGCACCCCGACGCGCCTCCGGACAGCACTTCACCTACGTCGAGCCCCCACGCCTGAGCGTGCCAGCGGAAATGCCCGACGGCCTGCACCCCAACGACCAGGGCTACCCGAAAATGGCCTCGGTCTTCCAGGACGGCATCGAACGGGCCGTATCCGACGGCTGGACCGTGCGCCGGCCCGTCCCCCGGGCCGGGACTGAGGCCGGCGGCAGAGGACCCGACCGGTGGGCCGACTTCGACGGCGACGGCCGCCCCGACCACCTCACCGTCGAAGACAGCGGTGCCGTCAACGTCCAGCTGAACCAACCGGTCCCTGGCAGCGGCAGTTGGAAGGCGCTCGGGCAGGTCGCCGCGGGACTCACCAGAGACCGCGCACGTGTCCGCTTCTGCGACTTCGACGGTGACGGGAAGGCCGACTACATCCTCGTCAGCCCCGACGGCTCCGTAAACGTCTGGCTCAACCGCGGCGGCGACACCGGCGGAGGCTGGCAAGGCATCGGAAAGGCAGCCGGCGGGACCACGACCAATCAGGATCAGGTCCGCTTCGCGGACTGGGACGGCGACGGGAAGACCGACTACCTCACCATCGCCGACACGGGCGCTGTCAACGTGTGGCTCAATCGCGGCGGCGACAGCAGCGCCAACGGCTGGATGCCCCTTGGCCAAGTCGCCGGCGGCACCACCACCGACCGCAGCCGAGTGCGCCTGGCCGACTTCGACGGTGACGGAAGAGCCGACTACTGGACCATCAGCCCCAACGGATCCCTCCAGACCTACCTGAACCGCGGCGGAGACCGCCACGGAGGCTGGCAGGCGCTGGGACAGACCGCCGGGGGCGTCACCACCGACCACAACCGCGTCCATCTCGTCGACTACAACGCCGACACCCACGCCGACTACCTCCTCGCCGGAAACCGCGGCGGCTTCAGCGCCTACCTGTTCAACGGCGGTGACACCACCGGCCCGAACGGATGGACCCACATAGGCGACATCATCGACAGCAACTGACCAACTGCCCGCAACCTCGGTCCGACGGCACCGCCGAGAGTACGAAATACTGTGGCCGAGGTGGCCGATCCCTAGTCGTCGGCGGTCCGGACCGCCGATCTCCGTACGCCCTGGCCAACAGAATCCGTCTGGCCTCCGGGCATGGGGCGGCCTATTTTCTCCGCGGTCTCGCCCGCCCGGGCAGAAGCCATCCGCATGTCATCAACTCCCGTGAGGGGCCAACATCATGTCCTTCAGCACGCCCGGATCACAGCCGCCTCCGCAGCCTCATCCACAGCCTTTGCCTCAAACGGGCCCAGCTCCGCATCAGGTCCCCTATCAGGGCCATCCTTACGCCCACGGGCCTGTCCATGTGGCTCCGCCTGTCCCTCAGGGTGTGGTGCTGCGCTCCCCGACGGGCCTTGCGACAGCCCTGACCTGGTCGCTCGGCGCAGCGGCCGCAGCACACCTCTTCTCCGCTGGCGCGGGGGTGTACGAGCAGTCTTGGTTGCAGGGATTCGCCGGGAGCACCCGCTTCGACGACCTCGAACTCGGCCTGTCTCCCGCCCTCACCATGCTTGCCGGCGTCCTGCAGTTCCTCACGGTGCTGCCCACGGTCGTCGTCTTCATCGTCTGGTTCCACCGAGTGCGGAGCAACGGCGGCATCTTCCGCCCTGACGTCTTCACCCTGGGCCGCGGCTGGGCCATAGGTGCCTGGTTCGTCCCCGTGGCGAATCTGTTCCTGCCTCACCGGATCGCGCGGCAGACCTGGCGTGCCAGCACTCAGCGCGGCCCCGACGGCTCCGACCGCACGGCGCCCGCCGGCCTGCTGACGTCATGGTGGGTGGTCTGGGTGCTGGCTGCGATCTCAGGCCGGGTCTTCAGCAAGATCTACATGACGGCCGAGACCGTAGACGAACTGCTCTCGGCGGGACTGCTCGGAATCGCCTCCGACCTGATCACCATGATCGCCGGCATACTCGCCATCCTCTTCGTCCGCAGGCTGACGGCGATGCAGAACACGATGGCGACCGAGGGCCCGTATGCCTCGGTATGACGTGACTGCCGCGCCCAGCACACTGGAACGGGCTCGGCGGGGGGCCCGACACCACATCCGCAGAGTCGGCCAACTATGCGCGGCCGAACCCGACCGCGTGGCCCGGATCGAAAAGCTCGGAGGACGCATGCAGGGGGCGACCTCAGCCGGAGGGCGCGGCGCTCGGCGGAAGGCGTCCGAGACGCCCGCGACATGCCTCCCAACCCCGAGTAAGGAGCGGGCTACCTGGGCCGGAGCCAGTGTTGATCCTCTCCCGTCCTGCCGACCCGCCCAGGACCCCGGCTGGGGGTCAACTAGCGGCGTCGTACCTGGCCAGACTGGCCAGGTACGACACTCAGTCACAGGTCGCGTGACCACGGCGAGTCACCTGGACGAGACCATCTCGGCGCCGGAGTGCAACGTCGATGCGGCCGTGGTTCAAGGCCGCATACAGGGCGCCGTGCCCGCAGCGGTGCTCGGCCAGCAGCGTTAAGTCCACCGGCGTCCTCACCGGCCCGTCCGCGCACAGCATCGCGTCGGTCAGCTCGAACAGTTCGTCACGGGCGGTGGACGCGCGCAACAGTGTGGACCGGCGACTATGAGTCTTTCCAGTTCGGAGTGGATTCCCGCGTGAGGCGGCGGCTCGTCAGGTCTGTCATCGCCAGCTTGATCATGGCCTCAGAGCGGTACGGGTGGGTTTCGTAGTCGCGGGCGAGGCGTCGGGGGTGCATGAACCAGCCGAACGTCCTCTCCACGACCCAGCGGCGCAGGATGACCTTGAAGCCTTTCCGAGCAAGGTCGCGGTGGACGACTTCGACGTCGATGCCGAGGCGGGCGCCGTGTTCGATGGGCTTGGTGCGGTAGCCGTTGTCGGCCCAGGCCTTGGTGACGTGCGGGTGGGCCGGCGCGATCTGTGAGCGCACCTGGATGCCGCTGGCGTTGTCGGAGACGCTGGCCGCGGTGACGAAGACGGCCAGGAGGAGGCCGGGAGTGTCGACGCCGATGTGGCGTTTGCGGCCGGCGATCTTCTTGCCCGCGTCGATGCCCTGGCTGGCTGCGGGCACGTGGGCGGAGATCTTGACGCTCTGGGCGTCCAGGATGCATGCGCTTGCCTCGGGGTTGCGGCCCTCGGCCTTGCGTACCAGCCGGCGGAGGAGCCCGTCGAGCTGGTCGAAGACGCCGTCTTTCTGCCAGGCGGCGAAGTAGCCGAAGACCGTCTCCCATGGCGCGAAGTCGTGCGGCAGGTAGCGCCATGGGATCCCGGGGCGGTCGACGTAGAGGACTGCGTCCATGATCCGCCGCAGGTCGCGCTCGGGCGGCTGGCCTATGTCCAGGCCTTTCCCTCTTCGCTCGGCCCGCCAGGCCGATAGGGCGGGCTCCATCAACTCCAATCGGGCGTCGGACAGGTCACTCGGGTACGGCCGCTGTCGGGGCATGTTTCGGTAGTATCGGCGACAGTCTCACGTCCACAGGGCGCAAACTGAGGTGGTTGGGGGCGCATTGGGGGCAGACAGGAGCGAAGGGGTCGAAACGGACCCTCGGCCGTCGTCACCCGCCCAGATGCCACGAAGGCAGGGGTCGGGCCGTCACGGCCGCACGTTCCAAGATCGGTTGAGATACGGCTCCCTACCACCATTAGGGGTGGAACACCAGCGGGTCGGACGCCTGCTCTGCGTGGACTCCGGTCCGCCCCGGGAACTGCCGGTCCAGGACCGCGCGGGCCTTGGCCAGATCCCCGTCTATCCCAACCTCGATCTTCCCGGTCCCCGTGATGCGGGTCGAACTGATCATGAACCCGTCGCCCTTGGTGTGGTTCACCCAGTACTGCAGCACGAGCTCCTGAGGGGTGTGCGCGCCGCCGTCATCCGGCCTGTAGGCGACCGGTGCCGTCTGGCCGGGGAAGCGGGTATCCAGCACCGCGCGCGCCTTCGCCAGGTCTCCGCACACCGTCACGTTGTACGTGCCGGGCATGCTCAGACCGACCCCGCAGATGGTGAACCCCTCGCCGGTGACGGACATGATCTGTCCTGCGGTGTCACCGGGCGAGGGCGTCGGCAGCGCGAGAGCGGAGCCACTGTGACCGGTACCGCACCCGACGAGGAGCATCGCGGCCAGAACGATGGCGGCGGTGCGAGCGGTGGTCCGTATCACGAAGCTCCCCTGTCAGGTCAGGTGTTGAGGCTGAATCCCATCTTGTTCACAATGGCAGACATACCGATGAAGGCGACACCCTCATAGCATGTGGTCCCACTGTTGGCGACACTCCCGGCCGGGCACCCCACAGTGCTACCCCAGGAACCACTGATCAGGCCTCGGGCCTGCATGTCGTTTCCGTAGGTGCCGTCCGCGCTGGTGACAACCGGGCCACCACTGTCACCCCGTGCCACCGCCATGCTGGTGTCGGTCCGTATCGCCTGGACGACGTTATACCGGTCGATGCCGCCGATGTTCATCGTCACCCCGGCGTACTTCACCAGGAGGTTGCAGTGGATACCGGACATTGAACCCGAGGTGCACACATAGTCGCCGGCCTTGTTGAGACCCCAGCCCGCAACGTGCTTGTGGAACCCGGTCGGGTCGTTCCACGCCCCATCGTAGAACTGGTTCCCAGCCGCGCTGCCCACGTTCACGAACGTCGTGTCATAGTCGGTGTTGGAGATCCCGGCGTATCCCTCGTTGACACCCTGGGGCGTGGTGAACGCCCCAGACGTCCCGCAGTGCGACGCGGTCAGGATGATATTGCTGCCCGTGCCCGTATACGTACCGCCGAAGGCAGATGTGCACCAGGAGCCGTCAGGGTTGACCAAATGCGCACCGGCCCAGAACGGTGCGACGTCGGAGGACCGAGTGCTGGTGTCCTCCGTCTCCGAGGCGGCGGCCGCCTGCACCGGCACACCGGCCAGCGTCTGCGCACGGGCAGCAACATCCACCGCGGACGCGCTGGTGATCCGCTGCGCCGAGATCGGGTGAGTCGTGCTCTTCCCGAACTTCCCGAACTTCGCGGACGGAGCGGGTTGCGACGTAGGCGAGTTGTAGGTGACGGACAAGCCACTGCCATCGGGAAGGACCGCGATGGAATTCCACGCTGCGGCCGGCTCCGTAGCCGCGTCCTTACCCTTGACGGCCTTCTTCAAGGCGTCGCGGGCCGCCTCCAGCTCCTGCGCGGAGTACGCGGCCGGGGAGACCGTCACCTTCAGACCCTTGGCGGCGGCACTCGCCTGGACATCCTTGACGTTCTGCGGGACACCACCCTTCCAATACAGGGAAAGCTCACCCGTCTCCGGGTGCACCACAACTCCGCCGTAGCCGCCGACGTGTTCAGCCTCCGTGCCGCTGGTGCCGGTGATCTGATCGGCGAGAGCGTCCAGCTGGGCCTGCCGCTTAAGGGTCGCCTTGTCCACCGTGCCGAGGGTGGAGGAGGTCGGGGACCCGGCAGTCACCGGCGTGTTCTTCGACGGTGACGAAGCCACGGCAAAGGGGGCAACGGCCAGTGTGGCGGTGATCATGGCCGCCGTCATGACGGCTGTGGTCAACTTGCGGGGCAAAACTGCTCCTTCGAGGATGAAGATCAGGTCGCGCGCCCACCAATCTGTCATATGTTCGAATCACCGTCAGCTGCTTTCCCTCACAGCTGAGCACCACTCAGAAACGTTGCACACCAGAAGCGACGGCAGATGGTTGAGCAGCAACTGATCCGGGCCACGTCTTGCCCCCCAGTCGCCGGAAGAACCACCCCGGTGTCCAGGCCCTGGCCGAGGCGCTGGAGCGGCACTTCCGCACCGGCGTCCGGGCCAACCTGCACGCCTCTTGGCACCCCACCGAGGCCGGCTCTGGTCCACTTCTTCTGGGGGCTCACGGACAGTGATGTCAGTGGTGTGTGGTCGGATGGCCGGACTCTGTCGTTGATCCGCCGGGAGGCCCTCATGACGTACTCGTACCCGTCACTGACTCGTGCCTTGGCCGAGGCTCTGGTCGATGTCCTGTGGTTCATCGACGGTAGCGAGGACGAGCAGATGGACCAGGACGACGCGGTCAAGGTCATGGAGGGTGTGGGCCATGTGGTCAGCACGCTGCCGAGTGATCAGCGACAGGAGTTGATCGATCTGGTCGGGGAGATGGCAGTCGCCGAGAACAACCCAGGTCGCCGCGAGTTCCTGGAAGCGTTTCCAGAGGGCTTCGGGTTGATCGACGACGCGCCCTGAGCGGCCTTGTCAGGAGTAGAGCAGGACGCGCTTGCGGAGGAGTTCGAAGCCGGCGCGGCCGAACATCTGCCGTTTGAGCATTTTGATCCGGTTGACTGCGCCTTCGACCGGTCCGGAGTTCCAGTCGGTGGTGCGTCCGGCGGTGACCGCATCGAAATCGCTTTCGAGCCCGGCCGCGAAGGTGCTGATGCCAGGCAGGCCGGCGGTCACCGCCTCGGTGATCCATTCGGGCAGGCGCAGGCCGTCGAGCATGGTGAGAATTTCCGCGAACGAGCTCGTCAGTTCGGCGGCGCAGGCCAGTTCCGGGATGCGGTCGAGGACCGCCTTGCGGTGGACCTTCTTCTCTTCGGTCAGGGTGGCCGGGTGTCGGGTGATCCAGCCGGCTACCCGTCGTACTGACGGCGGGGGCGGGGCGGGAGTGAAGCCTTCCCGCTGAGGTAGATCGCGGCGGATCCACTCGCACACGATGGTGTAGTGACCGCGGAAGCCTCGGGCAGTGATCTCCCGGAAGAGAGCGAGGACAGGCACCCTTCCAGCAGTCTCGGCCAGCGTGCGGCCAGGTAGGGCTTGAACGGATCGAGCTTGCTCGGAAGCTGCCGCTTCCGCCCCTTGACCATGTCCTGCCAGGACGCTGCACGAGCGTATCGCTGCACGGTGTGTCGACCCCATCCCAAAGGATGTGCGACGGCCCGCAGGCTCATGCCCTGGGCGAGGAGCTCGTGGGCAAGAGCGTCGTGCATCCGGGCCCGCTCGGCGAACTGCCTGACGGGATGTCCACTTCATCGTCCGGATCGGTGACTTCTCCGGTCGGCGTCTCCCAGAGGGGTTCCAGCTCGGGGACCGGAAGCGGTAAGTCACGCAGGTTGGAGCGGTGGGCAGCCACCGTCTTCTCGACGGCGGAAGCGAGGTTCGGCCAGAGGTGGAACCGGTCGGCGACCTGGAGGGCTTGGGGCGCAGCGGTGTCGGCTGCTTCGGCGTAGGCGCCGGCGCGGTCGCGGCAGATGACTTCGATTCCGGGTGGGCCGCGAGCCAGGGGACGAGGGTGGCTGCATCGCGCTCGGGCAGCAGGTCGAGAACCCGGTGGGTCTCGGCGTCGATCACGACGGTGCCGTAGACATGGCCGCGGCGCAGGGCGAAGTCGTCCACGCCGACGGCGAGGGGCTCGGTCGGTGCCGGGTCGGGCAGGTCCATCACCCGCCGCAGCAGCGTATTGCGGCTGGTCACGATGCCCAGATGCGTGGCGAGGCGTGCACCGGCCCGCCCGGCGAGCGCCAGCCCGACCTTGCTCATCGTGGACCGCAGGCGCTCGGTAGTACGACCGTGGCGCCTGGTCAGTCCCGGTACCTGCTCGACGAACGTGCGCCTTGGACAGGCCGGCGCCGCACAGAGGAACCGGCGGACCTTCAGCACCAGCACGCACGGCCGCCCACCACAGGCCAGGTCTGTGGGGAAACGCTGGTAAGAGCCGTGGACCTGAGCTGACCAGCCTCCGCAACCAGGACAGCAAGCGCCGCTCGCGGTTGCCCGTGCCTCGACGCGTATCTCTTCACCGTCCGACTCGACGGACGTGATCGCGACCATCGTGTTCGAGGGAAACAACAGCTCTTCGACCGCAGAGGGATCTTTGCTCACGGCGACCGAATGTCGAGCACGCCAGCCATACGAGGAGCGAAATCCGGGCGACCTGGGAGCACCTGAAGCAGAGATCAACAACTACAACGAGTAGTCGCCCACACAACTTGGGCCAGACCCTTCTTCGGTGGAACGGACATGAGGGCGCCAGGTGCGCGCGGCCGGCGCGGGCGAGACCGAAGACGAGCCAGACCAGTCCCGCCGTGGCCACCACCTCCGCGAGCCATAGGTGCCCGGTCCACCGCTCGTGGGTGGAGAGGGCAATCAGCGGCTTGCCGAACATGGCGTCGGCCAGCACCACGCCCCCGACGGCCCCGGCGACCTGGGCGGGCAGGTAGGCGGCGACGTCGCACAGGGCGGGGCCGTCGCCGGTGCGTCGGCCGGTGAACCAGGCGGCCAGGGTGACCGCGGGGTTGAAGTGCGCTCCGGACACCGGGGCCAGGAAGGCGATGAGCACGCCGAGGCCGAAGACGGTGGCCAGGGAGTTGGCCAGCAGCTGCGCCCCGACGTCGTGGGTCAGTTCGGTGGCCTGGATCCCGGATCCGACCACCACCGCGACCAGCGCGGCCGTCCCCAGGCCCTCGACCGTCGCCCGCCGTATCAGCGGCGCCGCCGCGCTCACTCGGGTGAACCTCCTCGTTCGGTCCGTTCCAGCCGACGCTGCTGTTCCATCCTTGGGAGCGACAGCACCTTCCGCTCTCATGGGTGCGCCCGAGGAGGCCTGCTTGATCGTCCGGTTCTGTACCACCGTGGCCCTTGCCACTGCAGGAGCCACGCTCCTGGTGGCCCTTGCCGCTGCCCCGCCGGCGGCCTCGCGCACCCTACCGCGGGGACAAGAAGATCTGAGCGTGATGTCTGATGCGGAGTACGCGGTCGCGTACGGGGAGGACCGTGCCCAGGCCGCCGGCCTGGCAACCGCCGCCACGCCGCACGCACGAACCTTTGCGGCACCAGGAGGCGCCAGCCACTGGAGCGTCGTCAGGTTCGTCAGCACGGACGGTGAAGGAAAGGCCATCCCGACCCGGGAAGGGAACAGCATTTTCGGTTGGCAGCATTTTTCCGGACGGCACAACATTCGCGACCCCAAAGTCATCAAAATCGTCACCAGCGAGCACCCCGTGAAGAAGGGTGCGCGGCGCGAGTACGGAGGGGTGCTCACCAACCGTCTCGGGGCAATCCTCGCTCGCATCAAGGTCGTTGCCCAGTACGACTACAAGACCGCCGACGGTGAATACCAACTCTCCGACCAAAGCCAGAAGATCGGCACCATCACTGCGTACTGTGAGCGGGTGTCACGGAACAGGTGCCCGGATGCGGTGAACGAAACATGACACCACCGCCCCCCACGCCCTTGGGCGACGACGCACAGTCGGATCCGGCTTCCCCCTGGCAGAGCGGGGGACTCACTCGGCTACAGGCCGCCCTGGTCAGGGCCATGCTCCGGTGCACGACGACTCCCCTTGGAGGCGGACCCGTCGTCCGAGCGGTCCTCCCCCTTCCGCAGCAGCCCGACGTCGTACGTGTGGTCGTCTGGGATGGGGTGACGCTGACGACGTCTCTGGCATACGACGTGCCGCTACTCGATCGCGTCGGGCACGACATCCCCGCCGCGGAGTTGGTGGCCGCCGTGCGCAATCTGGTGCGTCACCCTTCCCCAGAACGGCACAACGAGGCCGACCTCGTCCGGGAGGCTCACGGGATCCCCGTCATGCCCAGCGAAACCCTGCGCGAGTTCCTCGACACCCGCCCCGCCGCCCTGGACGTCACCGACTCACTTCACGCCGCCGCCACCGCCCTCACCACGGTGGCGGGCACCGGCGAGCAGGACCTCCTCCTGGTCGGCTTCCTGCTCCTCGATTCCGGGCGAGCACGGCTCTACGTCACCGGCAACGCCCAGGAGGCCCCGTGCGGACTCGATGTCGCTCTACGGGATGAGGACGGGGTGCCCAGGGCCGGGATCACAGGCCTGGCGGCAGCTCTGCCCAGTCTCATCGCCGACGACCAGCTCCGCTACAACCCCTCCGACAAAACCGACCCCTACTGTTCCCAGGTGTTCGACCTCACCCACTGGTGAGGAAGGGGGACCATCCGCACAGACAGGGCCGAAGCAACTCACGGAAGGCGACCGCACGGCGTCTGCCGGCTCGTCACCGCTTCTCCATACGGGCGGCGGAGCGGGCGGGATGAGGTTCGACCGGGCCAAGGCGGCCAGGCGCTGTCGGCAGCCGCGTCGGGTTCCCAGGCAGTTGCGGCTGCGGTGACGCCTACGCCCTCCACACACAACCGCAGCCCGCTCCACTCGCCAAGGACGAGGAGCAGCGGCGCAAAGGTGAAGCCGGTCTGCGCCGCGGCCCCCGCGGCACCCCCGGACAGCGACCGCCTTGCCGCTCGCCGCACCAGGAGGCGTCGAGCGCCGGACGCGGCGATGCGGCACGAGCAGGCGCGACTACATCGCACCATCCGACACCGGTTCGCAACATAGGTGATTCCGGCCAGGGCCGCCTGGTCCGGGACTCGCAGTCGCCCGGGATGGCGGTGGCGTCGCTCGGGAGCGGGCGGCGGCGACCGGACGTTGGAACAGCAGCTGGGGGCGGTTGCGTATGTCGCTTGGCGACCTGACGGTGGCCGCCGCCGTTCCCAAGGGGGCGGGAGGTGGCGGTGTCCCCATCAGTCCCGGGTGTGGTCGCGAAGAGCTGGTTGGCTGGCCCGGCGGGACTGTCGGCGAGTGATGCACCTGGTCATGAGCGTGATCGCGGCCCAGGTGATCAACGATTCGGAGTGCCGTACCGCCCACCGGGGCCGGGAAGTCGGGGGGCGGCGCCGCCAGCACGCCACCGCGGCCCTACCCACCTGGGCCATACACGCCACCCCCGCCAAGAACACCCGACCACCGCCTGGAGCGACGGGTTCGAGGTCGGCGAGGGGTGAGCGGGCCCGGGGCCGGGCCGTGCTCAGTGCCCGCCAGTCAAGATCCACAGCCTGCAACCGGGCACCTCCGCCTGGTCAGGATTCACCACACCACACACCCTGATCCGGCGCGGGTTGAGTCCGCCCCGGCAGGGGCGTCGTCCTGCCAGCCCTACAGGGCCACCTCGTCGTCACGGAGCTGCCACATCGGGGGCTGCCCGGACGGCGGTCCGGCCAGGACCCGTAGCTGCTGCGGGCGATATTCGTCGCGCGCGTCCTCGACGCTGAAGCCGGCCGAGGCCAAGACCGCGGCCATCGCCTGCATCATCGCGGCCCTGATCGCGCTGGAGTGCCGCAGGACCGGATCGTCCAGGTGCTTCAGCCCGAACGCGTGGCTCGCGCATGCCCGCAAACGGGGGCTTGCCTGCCAGCCGACGAACACCCCGCCCGCCGCGTCGGCTCCGTCGTCGATGTCCACCTCGGCGCCGCCGGCCAGGACCGGGTTCAACCCGGCGAGCACAGGCAGGCCCGCAGCCGCCAACTCGTTGCGGACCTTCCGGGCGAGCGCCTCCAGGGCTGCGGACTCTTCAGCATCCACTCGTTCGAACACCCGATCAATCTAGCCAATCACAGCGAGGAATCCTTGATGAGGGGCACCGCAACTGCACCCTGCACGGCCCAGGCTGGCCGCCCCGGCCTCCGCCGTCGCGGTCGCGACCGACGCCGCGTTCGATGAGGCAATTGCCCTGACCCGGTGCTTGGAGCTGCCGCACATCCGTCGGACGATGGTGGACATCATCCCCACCGCGAAGGCCCAACGCTGGTATCCCGCCGAGATCGTGCGGGCCCTGCCGACGGAGGAAGCCGCCGGCCGCGACGCGGCGAACCTCCACACCCGCCGCACTCGGGCTGCCTTCCCGACCGGCAAGACCTTCCACATCTGGAACGAGGAAGCGTCCTCGATTCCAGTTCCCACGCAGTCCGCGCTGCGGACTCAGGAATGGGTCGGCCGGCGCGAGAACCTCTGCGTCGTCAGCCCCACCGGGACCGGGAAGTCGCACTTCAGCGAGGCGCTCGGCCAGTCCGCCGTCGACGCCGCGATGACGCGCCGGGATCCGTCGTAGGCGAACCCGAGGATCCACAGGTCAAACCAGAGCTCGCCGCGCATCCGCCCCCTGTCGTCCATGAGCTTGAGGTAGACGGGCTGGTGCACGCACGTTTCGAAGCGGCTCTTGACCCAGCCCTTCTGGGTATTCGCTTCCGGATGCTTGGCGCACTCGGTCCGTAGGTCTTCCTGCCGCGCCACGGCCGCGGTGGTTCGCGGGCCGGTCGTCGGACTGGGTTCAGCGGTGGCGGAAGCGGCTGAGCCGAGGCCGGTGACGAGGGCGAGTACCGACGACAGGGCCACCGCCGCGGTGTGGCAACGACGACGCCGGCAATTCACGCGCTCTATCCCCACCAGGCCCGCGTTGCCCTTGGCTGCTGTCGACTTCACCGGCGGCCGGCTCGTGCACGGCAACATCGACCACCCCTCGACGCCCTCACCCGTCAGGCCGACGCCGACTACATCCAACTCCGCCACTCACGCTGGCCACACACCCGCAACCCACACCTGTTCCTCAGCTTGCAGACCGCGCGCACTCTCGCACGCCGGTCACCATCGGCTGGATGCAGCCCTTACTCCAGGACCTTCCGGTCACCGCCCAACGACTCCGCGAGGACCGGATCCTCGAAGAGGCCGCCGTCACCGGCGACGACCCGCAACACCCGTGCGCGGTTTTCAACACCACCCCCGACACCGGACTGCGCTACACCCGGACATTCCACCCCGACCCCTTGTCCGACCGAGACCAGGAGGACACGCCTGTTGTGACTGATTTCCCAATGACCGTCGTCAAGCGTCGAGGGTGCCTACTGGATCATGCCGAGGCATGCCGGAATCTCTCCCACAGAAAGGCCGGCGAGGCGACGCCAAAAGCGTTGTCGGGGAAGCCGACGTCCTGTGCGGTGGGTACCCGCTCTACTCGGAAATCGTGAGCGCCCCCACGGAATGCGACGACGTCCTCCGCGATCCCGACTACCTCCAGGAGGGTGTCCAGGACCTTGTCGGCTTGCGCCCTGCCCGGCGAAGGCTTCGTTACGGAGCCTCAGAAACCCTGGTGCAGGTGACGACCCGGGTCCGTCCTGCCTCCACGTAGTCGGGGAACGTCAGCACCACCTTGTTCTTGCTGTAGCCGACCTGCATATTGCGGTAACCCTTGTCCTGGTTGTCCGTCAGCCCACCTGAGATGGTGTACGAGCCTGCCAGTACCTTCTCCACCTCCTTGGGCACGTCATGCACGATGTACGGCTTGTGTGGTTGCCCGATGGCCACCGACAGGTTGCCCGCGGCGAGGGACCAGGTGCCTTCCGCCCTCCACGGGTTGTCCTCTTCACCTCCCATCACCACCCAGCTCCCACCTGGCCGCACCGTGATCTTGGCCCGGTCCCCGGTCTCGGCCTCGAAGTCCCAGGCCCCTTGGAGGAAGGCGTCCAAGGTCTGGAACTTGACGCTGGTGGAGTCACCGCTACGCGAGCAGGCAGCCAAGGCCGCAGCCACGACACCGGCCAGCCCGTACCGCAGTGCTGTCCGGCGACCCATCAGGCGTATGACATCCCGGGTGTCCATCGGAATCGCTCCCCCTGTCCTCGCCGTCGCGACGCGAAGCACGACGTGCACGGCCTACAACATCGCCGCAAGGGTGGCCAGGAGCCACAGGAACAGCCTTCGATGGCTGAACCTCATCAGGGTGTGCGAAACCGTTACCGAGAGACACCCGGCGTGCACAGATTTGATGTGCGGGGCGCGCAGAGTTGTGTCAGTGGGACGGTCCTCAGTCCACGGAAAGCCTGCGGTGTGTACGCCGGGTGCCGGACGCCGAGGTCCGTCGGGTTGGATGGCACCGTGGCGAGACGACCCAAGACGAAGAAGAAGCAACCTTCTTTCGGCATACCGAGGGAGATCATCCTGCTGTCCGGGCAAAACGTGTGGCCCTTCACGTTCGTTGCCCATGGCTGGGGCGGCGGATGTGGCAAGGTCCCGATGCCCGCCGATGCGGCCCTTGAGGACGTGCAGACGGCGATCTTCACGCAACTCGCGGACTATACCCGCACAGTCCACGGCGTTGAGATCGAAGTTGAATGGTCTTCCCTGACGCCGGATTCGTGGGTCGGCCGCTCCCGGTGTGTCACTGCGGAGGAGCCTCCTCCGCCTGGCGCGGTACCTGAAGTCGGCTGACCACGGACCGGCTCACCGGGCACCGAAGACGTATGCACTTCGACACCGAATCAATCGGAACCGAGCCGTACACAGCCGAGGATCCCGGCCGTCAGGACCAAGTTCGTGGTGCCAACGCCTCCGAAATCTCGAACTTGGGCGCTTTCGTCGGTGACCGACGGCGCGGCAGCGGGTCCGTACGGCTCGGCGGCGGCCCACTGGTCCGGGGCGGGGTCAGTGGCGGGTGGTGGCGACGGTGAGGCCGAGGCCGATCAGGGCGATGCCGCCAGCGCCGCCGATCATCGACAGGCGTCGGTCGGAGCCGGTGAACCAGGCCCGGGCGGCCGAGGCGCCCAGGCCCCAGACGGTGTCGCAGGCCAGGCCGATGCCGGCCGGGATCAGGCCGAGGATCATCATCTGCAGCGGGATGCTCCCGGCGTCGTGGTTGACGAACTGCGGCAGGACGGCGGCGAAGAAGACCAGGCCCTTGGGGTTGGTGGCGCCCACCAGTAGGCCGTCCAGGACCGTGCGGAGATCACCGCGCCGCTCGCCTTCCCCGGTCGCCAGGCCGGCGCGCAGCCGGCCACGGTGGCGGTATGCCTGGACACCGAGGCAGACGAGGTAGGCGGCGCCGGCCAGCTTGACGGTGGTGAACACGGTGGCCGAGCTCTGGACCAGGGCGCCGACGCCGAGGGCGACGGCCAGGACGAGGGCGTAGCAGCCCAGGAGGTTGCCCAGGACGGTGGCGAGCGCGGTGCGGCGGCCGTGGGCGAGGGCGCGGCCGACGACGAACAGGACGCTCGGGCCGGGGATCGCGATCACGACGAGGGACATCGCGGCGAACGCGAGGAGGCTTTCGGTACTCACCATGAGCCGGTACTTCCTGATCTGTGCCATGCGGCCGGAAAGGGCTGCGCGCGTTGCGTGATGTGACGAGGGGCGGTCCCGGCGCGCGGGCGGGCGGCTACCGGGAGAGGACGGCGAGCTGCGCGCGGGGAAGGCGGGCCAGGTTGGCGGAGCCGATCTGGAGGGTGCGGTCGGCCGTTCCGGCGCCGCAGTAGACGGGCCGGTCGGGTTCCGCGACCGCGGTGTCGATCAGGCACGGCACCCCGGGCCGGTGACTGACCGGCGGGACGCCCCCGGGCGCCAGGCCCTCGGCGGCGAGCAGGGCGGCGTCTGCCGTGCGCAGCCGGGAGCGGCTGGTGCCGAGCACGGCCGCCAGGTGGGCGTAGTCCACCCGGTCCTCCGCGCGCAGCGCCACGAGCAGCAGCGGGATCTCCGGGGTGGTGAAGGCGAGCGTCTTGACCGCCTGCGACCAGGGGAAGGGCAGGGCCTGGCGCTCTTCGACGCTGTGCGCGGCGGCGTGCTCGTGGACGGTGTACGTACTGCCGTCCGCGTCCAGCACGGCTCGCCAGGGTGCTTCGGGCGTACTCATGGAAGAAACCTGCGCCTTCGGCTCGGAAGAGGAGGGGAGTCGACCTGCGGCCGGGCGGCGCGCGGTCTGTCCCTGATCCTGATCGACATGGCGAGATCCGATCAACTGATTGTGAAATCCTGCAATCGTGATCACCCTGCGCTTCGCCGAGACGGCCGAGGAGGACATCGCCTTCTCCATCTCACCCCTGCTCGAAGCCGTGCACTCCTGGCACGTCCTGACCGACCCCGGCCACCACGCCCTGCACGTGCCCTGGGTGAGGCGGTGCCGCCGCCTGCCCACAGCCCTGCGCCGGCGGATGCGCGAGCACGGCTTCGTCGTGGCCGACTACATCCCCGCCCTCTTCGAAAGCCGCGCCGGTGATCACGATGCCGACTTCGCAAGTCAGCTCGCGGCCGTACGGGCACTGCCGCCCACCCTGCTGGCCGCCGAACTCGCCCGCACGCTCGTCGACACCACCCTCCACACCGGAGACGACCTCGTCGACGACCCCGCCACCCGCGACGCGGTCCTCGCCGAATACCGGGACAGCGATCCCGACCGGGCGGCACGGCTGGAGAGCATCCTCACCGACCCCTTCCCCGTCCTCGACGACGCGCTCACCGTGCTGGAGGACTACTGGGACGCCGCCTTCGCCCAGGAGTGGGAGCGCATCGAACCCTCCCTGTACGAGTCGATCGCCCGCTCAGGCACCCGGATCGCCCACCAGGGCCTGCTCCCGATGCTGCGCACCCTCGCCCCCCAGATCCGCGTCGACCCCGCCCGGCGGACCCTGCGGCTCGACCGCCCGCACGACCACGACATCACCGTCACCCACAAACACCCCGTGACGTTCACCGCCAGCCACTACGTCTGGCCCCACGTCCGCGTCACCTGCGACGCCCCCTGGCCCCTACGGATCACCTACCCCGCCCTGCCCCTCGCGCCGGCCTCGACCGCCCGCCCCACCAGCCAGGAAGACACCCTCACCGCACTCCGGGCCCTGGCCGCTGCCCCACGCTTGCAGATCATCACCCACCTCGCCGCCCGGAGCCGTACCACCCAGGAACTCGCCACCCTCCTCGGTCTGTCCCCCTCCGTGATCTCCCGCCACCTCCACCAACTCACCCAGGCAGGACTCACCACCACCCAACGCGAGGGCTACTACGTCCTCTACGCCCTCGCCCCCGACCGCCTCGACCAGATCGCCACCACCCTCATCACCCTCGCCCCCAGGCCCGAGACCTGAGACCTGAGACCTGAGACCTGAGCGAACGCCGGGCAAGCCCCCGAGGGCATCGCCGGAAGCGATACCTGTGTCGTCAACCCCTCTGCCGACCCCTGTGCATCGAAGTTGTCCCAGCCCAGGCCAACCAACTTGCACAGTCACACCGGGTATGTGACCGTGCGCGCTGGTTGGCCCTTGAGCACGCTTGTTGGCACTGTGTGCGTGCTACTGGCCTGTGGAAGAACCGTGGCCGGAGCGTGCGGGGTCAGCTGATGAGGGGGCTGCGGCGTTCGAGGAGGACGACGTCGCGCCATGTGCCGTGGTGTTGGCCGATGCGTTCGCGGGTGCCGATGATGCGGAAGCCGGCGCGCTGGTGGAGGGCGAGGCTGGCGGTGTTCTCCGGGAAGATGCCGGACTGCACCGTCCAGATCCCGGCGGCGTCGGTGGAGGCGAGCAGCGCTTCCAGCAGCGCAAGGCCGACGCCGCGGCCGCGGGCGTCGGGGTGGACGTAGACGGAGTGCTCGACGACGCCGGCGTACGCGCACCGGTCGGAGACCGGCACCACGGCGGCCCACCCCAGCACACGGCCGCCGTCGAGGGCGACCAGGCGGTGGGCGGGCAGCTTGGCCTTGTCGAACGCCTTCCAGGTCGGGGCGGTGGTCTCGAACGTGGCGTTGCCCTCGTCGATGCCCAGCTGGTAGATCGCCAAGACCTGCTCGGCGTGCTCCGGCCCCATGGGCGCGATGCGCACGCCGGTCTCGGCGGCGGTCACGCTGCGGGGTCGATGCCGAGTTCGGAGAGCAGGCCGCGGATGCGGCGCTCGATCTCGTCGCGGATCGGGCGGACCGCGGCGACGCCCTGCCCGGCGGGGTCCTCCAGCTGCCAGTCGAGGTAGCGCTTGCCGGGGAAGTAGGGGCAGGCGTCGCCGCAGCCCATGGTGATCACCACGTCCGAGGCCTGCACCGCTTCGGTGGTGAGGGCCTTGGGCGTCTCGGCGGAGATGTCGATGCCGACCTCGGCCAGGGCCTCCACGACGGCGGGGTTCACGGTGTCGGCGGGGGCGGAACCGGCCGAGCGGACCTGGACCCGATTGCCGCCGAGGTGGGTGAGGAAGGCGGCGGCCATCTGGGACCGGCCGGCGTTGTGCACGCAGACGAACAGCACGGACGGGACGGGGGATGTGCTCATCAAGCCAGGGCGCTTTCTTCGGTGGAACGGGCGGGAGCGAGGGGCTGCTGCCGGGCATGGGCGACGACGACCTCGTTCTCGTCCTCGCCTGCGGCGGCCGGGCGGCCGAAGCAGAGCGCGACCAGGCCGAGACCGGCGGCGGCGCCGATCAGCTGGGCGGCGAGGAAGGGCAGCACGGAGGTGGGGGCGATGCCGGCGAAGGTGTCGGTGAACGCCCGGCCGATCGTCACGGCCGGGTTCGCGAAGGAGGTGGAGGAGGTGAACCAGTACGCCGCCCCGATGTAGGCGGCGACCAGCAGCGGCGCGAGGTGCGCGCGGCCGGCGCGGGCGAGACCGAAGATGAGCCAGACCAGCCCCGCCGTGGCCACGACCTCCGCGAGCCACAGGTGCCCGGCCCACCGCTCGTGGGTGGAGAAAGCGAGCAGAGGCTTGCCGAACATGGCGTCGGCCAGCACCGCGCCGCCGATCGCCCCGGCGATCTGCGCGGGCAGGTACGCGGCGACGTCGCGCAGGCCCGGGCCGTCGCCGGTGCGCCGGGCGGTGAACCAGGCGGCCAGGGTCACCGCGGGGTTGAAGTGGGCCCCGGACACCGGTCCCAGGAAGGCGATGAGCACGCCGAGCCCGAAGACGGTGGCCAGGGAGTTGGCCAGCAGCTGCACCCCGACGTCGTGGGTCAGTTCGGTGGCCTGTATCCCGGAGCCGACCACCACCGCGACCAGCGCGGCCGTCCCCAGCCCCTCGACCGCTGCCCGCCGTATCAGCGGCGCGGACGCGCTCACGCGGGAGCCTTCGCGGACATCGCGGGGATCTCCAGCAGCGCGGACAGCTTCGCCAACGCCTCGGGCAGCACCCAGTAGTACACCCACGTCCCGCGCCGCTCGGACCCAACCAGCCCGGCCTCGCGCAGCACCTTCAGGTGGTGGGAGATCGTCGGCTGCGAGACGTCGAAGGGACCGGTCAGGTCGCACACGCACGCCTCGCCGCCCTCGTGCGAGGCGATGAGCGACAGCAGCCGCAGCCTGATCGGGTCCGACAGCGCCTTGAACATCCGCGACAGCTCAGCCGCGGCCTCCTCACCCAGCGGCTCACGGACCATCGGCGCGCAGCACGCGACGTCGTCCTGTCCGAGCACCGGCAGACCAGCTTGATTCGACATTTCTCTATGTTGACAGTCATCTAATCGGGTGGCAAGGTCGACTGTATTGATAAGCGTCGAAACAAGTCGTTGGGAGACCGTCATGTCCCGTGTCCAGCTCGCCCTGCGCGTCGCCGACCTCGAAGCCTCGATCGCCTTCTACTCCAAGCTCTTCAACACCGAGCCCGCCAAGCGCCGTGACGGCTACGCCAACTTCGCCATCACCGAGCCTCCGCTCAAGCTCGTCCTCATCGAGGGCGAGGCCGGCGAGGAGACCCGCCTGGACCACCTCGGCGTCGAGGTCGCCACCACCGAGGACGTCACCGCGGCCACCACCCGGCTCAAGGACACGGGCCTGGCCACCTTCGAGGAGAACGACACCTCCTGCTGCTACGCCCTCCAGGACAAGGTGTGGGTCACCGGGCCCGGCAAGGAGCCGTGGGAGGTCTACGTCGTCAAGGCCGACTCCGACACCTTGGGCAAGAGCGCCGCAGGCGCCCCGGACGCCTGCTGCGGCACCACCGCTTGCTGCACCCCCGACGAGCAGACCGTCGACCCGGCCCAGACGCCGGCCGAGGCCAAGGCCGTCGCGGGATGCGCCTGCGGCAGCTGACCAGGGCGCCCCGCACCTTTAGGGCCGTTTGGGAGGGCTCCGAACTGAGCGCGGTACTTGGCCGGTGGGGCCAAGTACCGCGCTCAGTCACACCGGTTGTGACTGAGCGCGCTGTCTGGCCCCCAAGGACAACTCCGATGCTCAGAGTCGGGACCGAGCGCGATAGATGGCGGATGAGCGTCTTGGCTGGCGGAGTGAGCGAGGAAGAGGGCAAAGGCTGGTTCCAGGGTGACCAGGCGGCAGAAATCCGCGATCAGTGAGGGAGCCGGCCTGCCTGCTCCTGGAATCAGCAGGTCAGGCATACTCAGGAGCCGTGCCTACCCTTCCTGATCCCGACGTTCTGTACCCCGACGTCGCGACCTGCGGCAGCCTCGCCACCGCGCTCCGAGCCGAGGCGGAAGGCCACCTCGACACCGCCCCCGTCACGTCCTCCGACAGCGCTCCGCTGCTCCACGCGTCCGTCGCGAGCACCCTGCCGCACCGCGAGCCGCTGCGGATCAGCGCAGGGCAGTACGAACGGCAGTGGTCGATCCGGGGCGAGGAGCCGTTCCAGGGCCTGCTCCTTGTCGACGGCGAGACGAAGGACCTGGCGGAAGTCGCCAGGGCTGCGAGGGCGTGGCACGACGGAGCGCCCCTGGAGGACATCCGCCGGGCGGCCCCCTTCGTACACCTGACCGGCCGGTTCGAGGTGCCCGACAACGATCCCGTGCGTCTGACGGAATCCGAGTGGCAGGGCATGCGCCAGGAGGCGGCCGACCTGAAGTACACCTGGCAGGAGTCGTACCAGGCCCTGATCGAGGCGGCGTACGCCGAGCCGACGCTGCGCGCCCTCTACCCGTTCACGAGCCACTGGGCGCTGCGCTTCTCCGCCACCACCCGCCCGAGCCTGACCCTGGGCGGACCCTGCCTGACCGCGGGCAGCGACGGCACGTACGGAGTGGGAAGGGGTTTCATCACTCCAGACCTCGGCCTGTTCGCCACACCGCACGAGGCCGTGGCACTGGCCGTACGCCACCTACCGCCCGACCTCGGCCCGGTCGCACTCGGCAGATGACCCCATCCGGCCAGGGGCCGGACCGGCACAGCAGCAGACCCATGAGATCCCACTCACCGTCTACCAAGCGCTGTATGGGCGAAGTTCTGAGCGGGGTAGTTGGCGAATTTCGCCAACTACCCCGCTCAGCCACACCGGTTGTGCCTGAGCACCAGATCTGTCCATTGAGAACGACACTTGTCGTGCTGTCCTTCGAGTGGGCGGACAGGGCGGCCGCGAGCCACCCCTCTGGCTTGCGAGAGCGCAACGCACCGGACTCGGAGGGTGCGGCCGAGCAGCCGTGAGGCCGCCGGTCGTGCAACCTGGCAGCTACTGTGGATTCACAGGAGAGATCGGCATCCCTCCCACCCTAGAAGCCAGGCGGGGGGGACGCTCTCTGGCCGAAAGCGTCTTTAGCTCAGGGACAGCGCCTGGAAAGCGCTGCTCAGGTAGAGCCCCGAGCGCAGGACACGGATGTCATCGGTTCGAATCCAGTGTGAAGGTCCACTTCCGGATGGACATCGATGAAGACGGCTGGCCGCCGGCGAGTGTCGAGAGCCTGTGGGCCGTGGACCTCGGCGACGGCACCGTGCGGCTGGACAACACCCCGTGGTTCGTCCGTGGCGTCGCCAGCGACGACATCATCCGGGTTGAGATCGACGATGAGGGCATCTGCTGGGCTGGAGAGACGGTCCGGGCTTCGGAGAACTGCACGATCCGGCGGATCGTGCTCAGGGACGGCGGATCCGCGCCGTCTCATCAGCCGCAAGTGAGTTGCCTTGGGCAATGCTGCCGCAGGAGGACGGGGCCTCCTCGCCGGCGAACCGGGCGCGCAGCCAGGCGAGCGCGGTGGGCACCGTGGCCGTGGGCGCGGTCAAGTGGCTGAGGACGTCGTACTGCTGGTACCAGACCGCGGCGTCGCCCTCGGCGCAGTACTTCCGCGCCAGCGCCCGTGTGTCCCCGGCGACCGTGATGCCATCGCCCGAGCCGATGCCCGCGATGTTGCTCGTGGTTCCCTCCAGGAACCCGGCGTTGCCCTGACCGATGTAGCCGGGGACGGTCGGGGTCGGTGCCAGGCCGAGGTTGGACTTGTTTACCGCCTCGACGAGCTCGGGTACGGAGTTCGGGTTCGCGTACTCCGGCTTCGCCATCTTCTTCCACGTCAGACCGGGGTAGTGGCCCAGCACGTCGGCGATCGAGGAGTGCTGGTGCTCGTCGACCAGCTGCTTGCCGTAGTCGTTCAGGTACTTCTTGAGGTCGAAGTCGTACGAACGCGCTTGCCCGATGAGCAACTCCGGGATGAGCCCGGACCACACCTGACTGCCTTCGATGTACCTGAGGATGTGCGAGGGCTTCACGAGCACCCCGCCCTCGGCGTATCCCACCAGGCGCTTGTTGACGTCAGGGGCGTACGTGGGCGCGAGGGAAGCGGCCCAGTTGGTCGCGACGGCGCCGCCGGAGTAGCCCATGAGGCCGACGCGCGCGTCGGGGCTGATGCCGGTCCGCGACTCCGCGCTGGAAGCGGCACGCAGGGAGTCCAGCGTGTTGTATCCGTACTCGCGGGAGGCCGTGAGGTGGGCGGCCTGCCCCTCGGTGTCGGGGAGGACGACGTCGTAGCCGGACAGCAGGAGCGGCGCCACGAGCGTGGACTCGCCGTTCGCGATCAAGCCGCCGGGCAGCTTGACGTTGCCCGCGACCGCCCGGGATGGACCGTCTTCGGGGTCGAGCGAGTCGTAGAACGACTGGTACGACACGACCTTGCGGCCGTCGCCACCAGGGCTGCGCAGCACGGAGGTCACGCCTGCGGACGGGTGGCCCTGCGCGTCGGTGGTGCGGTAGAGCAGCTGCGTCGCCTGGAGGGGGGTCGCGATACCCAGGACGTGGTACGTCAGCGTCCGGACCTTGAGCACGTCCCCGGGACTGTACGAGGACAGCGGCTTGCTGCCGTTGTAGGTGTAGAACGCGTCGCTCCCGGCAGTCGTCGACGAGGGCTGCTCCTGAACGCCGGACGCGACAGCGGGCACGGCGGCGACGGCGAGGGCGACGACGCCCGTGATCGCAGCGGGCCACACTCTGCATTTGCGCATGACTCTCCCAAACGGTGTAAGCGGATCAGAGAGATGACCGCTACGGCCCGAAGGGGCGAGTGGCCGAAGGTCGGTTCCGGCGCAACCTAACGCAGGAACACGGCAGTTGGCCAGGTGCGCCAGAGCCTCACCGGACGAACGGCGGCCGAGTCAGCGACCCCGCTCCGCCAGTTCCTGTGTGCCTCGGACCCGTCGGAACGGTGCAGCGCCGGGGCCCTGGCTACCGACCGAGCGCGTCACGCCACGAGCGCGAGCCCTCGATACTCGCGCAGTGCTCCACGGTCGTGCGGATCGCGACGCGCACAACGTCCTGGGTGTCAGCTCGGGTTTTGCGAGCGCGTCGGTAACGACGACGTACAGCCTGGCCCTGGGGTACTCCCACAGCAGCGCGACGAAGAACCTGGAGCACAAGGCGGTGACCCACACCCTCCGGGTCATCCGGCAGGACGAGACAATGGTGGCGGGCGGCTTCCGCGGCCAGAAAAGGATCTGGTTCGAGAGTCGGGCTGTGACCTGCGGCGACCAGGCTGTCCGAGACGCACCGCGAGTCGGATTCTCAGCTGATGTGGTCCGGCAGCGGTGGATACCGAACCTCGTCTCAGTTGATCTGGTCCGATGCCGGCGGGCTAAAGCTCAAGGCCGGAGCTGCCGCGCCTGCGGGTCAAAACAGTTGAGACCCATCGAAGAAGCGGCTTCCGCCGCGTGGGCGGACGCCTCGTCGGCCATGCTCCAGCTCATGGGGAAGTAGATCAAGGGGCCACGGGCCTCCCCGGTCAGCGGAGCCGTTGCCCACGGCGAGGTGTCATCGTCGCCTTCGGCGCGATCCGGCCACCGTCGCAAAAGCACGGCCACGAAGGCCGATATTCGTTCAACCGGAGGAACTGCCGGCTCTTCCGTGTCGACGTACTGGTCATACAGATCGTTGAAGCATCGGGATGCCGCCCTGTCATCCGCACCTGAGACGGGGACCAGGCCATGTGAGACTGGACAGCCCCATCTCGCCCATCTGGCGCTTTGCGGGTTGTCCCGTGCCACTGAATCTTGACCGTTTGCCATCGAAGTTTGACCGTTCCGTCACAGGTGGTCGCCACACGGAACCCTCCCGCTCTCCCGCGCATATCTTCACTCGCGTACCACGCGTACCGCGGGGCAACAACCGGCGACCGAAACCCGCGGACGAGACGACTCAGGGGGACGACAGCATGCGTCACAGCAACGGCATTCGCAGGGCGGCTCTGGCTGCGACGGCGGTCACGGCCGCCGCGGCGGCGATGACCGGCATCCTGCCCGGCACCGCCATGGCGGCGAGCACCACCACCACCTCCACCCCGCCGCCGGCCTGCCCGGCCTCCGCCCTCCAGGTCAGCGCCTGGCAGGCCGCCCACCGGCCCGTCGGGACCGGGACCGGGGCGGCGGTCGTGCAGTTCACCAACGTCTCCCGGAAGACGTGCGTCCTGAAGGGCTACCCGACGGTCACGGGCGCCGGCAACACCCCGCTCAAGGTCACCCCCACCGGCAAGGCGGCCACCGTGACAGTCCGGCCGCAGGGCAAGGCATGGGTGAAGCTGACCTTCGTCCAGGTCCAGGGGGAGGGCGACGGCTACTGCGTGTCGGGCAAGACCCCGGCGGCGTATCCGACGATGGTCATCGGGCTGCCGCACTCCGGGAAGCACCAGGTCGCCCTGAAGGACGGGTGGTGGGCCCAGTGCGACAACAAGGTGACCGCCACCCCGCTCTCTACGGTCAAGCCTTCCTGACTCCCCGTCACCACACATCGAGCAGCCTGCATGACGAACGCAGGGCTCTGACCTGCACGTCTACGAGGAACTGCACATAAGTGCAGGTCGGCGACTCAACGCACTGAGTCGCTGACCTGCGGTGGTCACACTCCGATGACACAAAGCCGCGACCGTCAAAGTCCGATGACAACGGTCAAGATCCAGCGGCACGGGACACGGGTTCGGCGAGGCATTCGCACAGGAATTCGAACACGTGTTTCTGTTCGAGGGTGAGACCACTGAAACCTACGCCGAACTGGCGCAGGCCCCCGCCGGGGCCGGCACGACCGCGCTGCGGCGCCGGCTTCTCGACCTGTCGGCGCGCCTGTGCACGCACCCCTACTGGACCGCCCCCACCGGCCGACGGGCCGACGCAGCCGACCTGCACCGCGCCGCCCGCACCCCCACGGGCCCCGGGGCGGAAGGCGGCAGCATGAGCCGCCGCATCGAGGCCACACCCGCGCGGCCCTCGCCGGTCTCGACCGGGCCGTGCGTCCGCTGCCGCCGGGCCACCACACGCTACGGAGCCGGCGCGAGCCCCCTGTGCACGGCATGCCGGCAGGCCCGGGCGGAACGGCTTTCCCGCCCCTGATCATGACCGCCCCCCACCACCGCCCGCAGCGATCACTCTCCTGCTGCCGACGGGCAGGAGATCGGACGCGTACGGCCCCACGAGCGGCTCCGGATGGACACCGGGCTGTGGATGTACCGCATCGGCGTACCCCTGTGGCAAACCACCGAAGGCGGCGGCGTCGAGCCCTCGGAGTACAGCACGTGGGTGACCTCCGCACAGCTGCGCCCCATCACCGGCGCCGCCCTGGCCCAGGTACCCACCCACCGCAACCCCACCGGTGCGGCAGCGGCCCCGGCAACGCCGTGGGTGTGGGTGCTGGACGGCCGCACCAGCGCCCGGGCGGCCACCGTGCAAGCCGAGGGATGCCCGCTGGCGACGCACCGAGCCGTGCCGGTCAAGACGGCGGCCGCGCTCGACGCCCTCGGCCGGCCCGGCACACTCGCCTGCACCCGATGCGACGCCGCCGAGACACTGCTGCCGATCCTCGCCCACGGCCAGGAGGACCGGCACACCCCCGGCGTCTGATGGGGCTCATTGAATTTCCCCACCCAGTGCTCGACCATTGGCCAGACCTGCTCACTTGACTCCCCACCACTTTGGCATGGGAGGTGCCCGGACGCTGGCCTCGGCCAGTCAGAGCGGGCCGGTGATTCAATGACCGAGCCGCTAGAGGAACTCCTGCAGGCTGGCTGCGGTGACCTCCAAGTCGTCGAACCCGGAAGCCGTCGTTGACCGCCAGACCTGCGGCGTCCTCCCACGCCTGGTGAGGCCGGTGGAAGACGCCGTCGCGGCCGGGCCGGTGGTGAACTGCTCCTGGATGTGGCGCAGCCGCACGTCGTGTAGGAGGCGGGGTTGGCGTGTGCAGTGGCCGCCGCCATGATGGCCGTGCTGGGCAGGGGACGACACCGTGCGGTGCGGTCTAGAGGGGGCTGGGATGCTCGTCAGCGCGCGTTGGACGGGTTTAGGGAAGGCAGTCGCCTGTGGGGCGCTGGCCGTCCTTTTGGCGGGGTGCAGCAGCGGCGGGAGCGGAGGAACACCGGACGGCATGCAGCCTGGCGGGCAGAAGAAGGCGGTGGCGGCGGTACCGCAGGATCTGGGGAAGTTGATCGTTCCTGGTATCGAGGACCTGCCGTCTGGATGGTCGATGGGGAAGGAAGCGGATCTCTACGTCTACGACGACCCGTGTGACGGCGCGCTCTGCGGCTTTCGCTACAAGGTGACCGCCCGGCTGATCGGTCCGGGAGGCTCCTCCGGAGCAAAAGTGGAGCTCGCATCGATGGACAGCGCAGACAAGGCCAAGGCGGTCTACGAGTCCACGTTGGAGCCCCGGGACTGGCGCAGGACATCGCTCCAGCAAGTCGGTGACATGAGCGCCGGCTTCACATCGACGAGCGGCTCGCTGCGCATCGAGCTGACTGTCGGCACCATCTTTGCCGAGATCACGCACGGCGTTACCAAGGGCGCTCCGTCGCCGACGGTTCTCGAAGCCCTCGCCAGGGCCGTCGCACAGCGCGCGCAGCAGGCGCAGAACGGTGACCGGCCCACCGCACGCTTCACCACGGGGTAGACCAGGACGGCTGCCGGTTGTTGCAGGTCACCGGCGCCTTCACCCTGGGCTTCTTCCCACTTGCTTCAAGCGGCAACGAGCTGGGGAACCGAGAGCAGGGGCGGGGAAATGCGCGGGTTCCCATCACCGGAGGCAGAACGGCGATCCCGGCCCGGGGGTGGGAGCGGGGTGGGAGGGTGGGCGGGTGGATGCTGCGTGGAAGGACCAGCGGGTCTACGGGGCGGACCTGGACGACGCTGACCCTGGTCCGGTGCCGGGCCACTCCTGTGGAGAGCTGGTGGGCGGCCCGATGGACGGCCGGCTGCTCGACGTGACGGGCTGGGGTCCGATGGAACTCGCCGACGGCGCCTTGCTGATGTCGGAACGGGGGGGCGTTCGGGCCGGGTGGCCGCTGCGCGTACGAGCCGGCCGAAGCCGATGGCGTCTACCCCTGCCGGTTCGGGTGGCGGGGCGACGTCCCGTAACTGCGGGCGGTCCCGGGATGGGGGTGGTTGGGGCCGCGACGGACCGGGACGCCGGGAGGCGGGCGGACCGGGAAACGGGGAGACTGAGGGAGAGCATGACGCCTGACCGCTGCGGCCCGGCCGGTCCGCGGCGGACGGTCCCGTGCAGGGGCCGGACCATCTACCTACGTCCGCGCGTCCGGGGGGCACGGCCCTGTCCAGGAGTCCCCATCGTGACTTTGACCGCACAACAGTCCAACCGCCCTCAGCGCACAGCCCGACGTGCCGCGCTCCTGCTCGCCACCGCGGCGTTGCCAGCGGTCCTGGTGGTGCCCGCGGCGCCCGCCGCAGCGGCGCCCGTGACCAAGACCTTCACCGCCGGCGCCAACCAACGGTTCGTCGTACCGGCCGGCGTCACCCGACTGACTGTCACCGCCACAGGCGAGCCGGGACAGTCCGCCATCGAGGGCGGAGCGGGCGGGACCGGCGCCACCGTCACCGCCACCCTCACCGTGGTGCCCGGCACCACCTACTACGTCAACGTCGACACGGGCGGCGGAGCCGTCACCGGTCAGCACCCCGGCGGCAGCGGCGGCGGTGCCAGTGACGTCCGCACCTGCAGCTCGGCGCGCGCGAACTGTGCCCTGACCGGCGTTGCCGGCACCGACCCCCGCCTCATCGTCGCCGCCGGCGGCGGGGGCGGCGGACGCGGCTCCAGCTTCGCCGGTCCCGTCCGCGAGGCCACCGGCGGAAACGCCGGCGACATCGGGAAGCCCGGCGGCGAGCGACCGGAAAGCGGCGGCGGGGGTGGCGGCGGAACCCAGACCCACGGCGGCAAGGGCGGAGCCGCCTGCCCCGAGGACTCCAAGGCCGGCACCGACGGCAGGCCCGGTACCGGCGGCACGGGCGGTGGCGGAATCGGCGGGGGCGGTGGTGGCGGCGGCTGGCACGGTGGCGGCGGAGGCGGCGGCTGCTTCCTGGTCATTGCCGGCGCCGGCGGGCCCGGTGGCGGCGGTGGCGGGTCGAACCTCGTCCCGGCGGGCGGCACTTCCGGCCCCGCCACCGGGTCGGCGCAGGTATCCATCACCTACGGTTCCTGAACGGTCGTCCGTGGGGTGCAGAGGAACGGTTTCGTAGCAGCGCCCGACAAAACCAAACGCCACCCCGTGTCAGTACGGCAAGGCCCGGTGTGCGTGTGGGGGCTGGTGCCAGCCGATACCCCAGCAGGCGGTCACCTCACGGCAGCCGACTGGTCACACCGTGACAGCAGCCCGCCAGACCATAAGCCTTCCCCCTCAGCTGAGCCGCCCCCACCAGCGCTGACGCCAACCCGCTGTCGCGGACCACGGACCTACGCATTCACAGTGAGAGCGCGCAGCGCTCGTTCCGGACGCAGCGCAGCGAAGCCGGCACGCCGGTCTTGGGGGATGTCAGCGCTTGTCGTGAAGCTGCTAAGCTGCCTTCGCGGCGCTGCGGCGGAGTGCCGGGGGGTATCCGAGGCGGTCTGCGGCCTCTTCGGCGCTGAGACCTGGCTCGGTGTGCATCTGCGCGGCGATGCGCGTCGCCCGTTCGTGCTGGAGGTGCTTCTGCGCGGTGGAGGTGGAGATGCCGAGGACGTCGACGGCGTGGGCGGCAGTGACCGCGGGTTCGGCGTCGAGGAGTTCAGCGATGCGTCCGGGGAGTAGATCCCGGGGGACCATGTCGCCGGATCCGGTCGGCCGGCCGCTGGGCGCAGTCATGGTGCCTCGGGCGGCTCCGTAGGCACGCAGCACGCCGCGGGGCCAGTGCTCGACCCCGCCCACCACCACAACGTGGTCGGCGAGGCTCGGGTCGGTTGTATAGCTGTCGATGCTGCGCGGCTTTACGGCCGGCACGACGGCCGCCTCCCGGCGGTCGAGCAGGTCCGTGTCGTCCTCTTCGGTCGGAAGGGCCGGCTGCGGTCTGCCGTCTCGGTGGGCGGTGACCTGTTCCAGGTCCCACATCAGCACCAGCGCCCCCTGCGAACTGATCGGTTCGGGGAAGCCTTCGGCGTCGTGCGGTTTGAGCCGGCGGAACGTCGGCCATGTCATCCCCAGGGCGTCAGCAAGCTCCCGCCGGCTCACGGCGGTTCGTCCAACGCGGATCACGGGTGCGTGCCTGCACCCGGTCCGGGCGCTATGCTCGGCCTGATGATGCACGCGGGTTCTCTCGTGGTGTGTTCTTCGGTCGGCCGGCGCCCTTGCCACCCGCTTTCAGCGGAAGTGGGCGTCGGCCACATTTGATTCGCCTATAAGCCCCCTCGCCGCACCACGACATCAGCACCCGCACTGCCGAACGCCTCCTCCCCGAAGCCCGGCCGGCCGGGCCAGCGAGGTGGGTACACCGAGCCCGGACGCAGCCCGGTGCGAGGTTGGCCGCCACGCCCTCGGTGTCCACCACAACTCACTCGCGCCCGCGGACATCCAGCTGCTCCTGGTCGACGCCTACGACGCGATCGGATGCGATCCCCGGCTCGGCACCGCCGACGCCGCCCAGCCTGACCGCCCACTGGCGGCCGGCAGGAGATGAACCAGCAGTTGGCACAGCTCACGGCTCTCCCGCAGCGGGTTGAAGCACCGCCGCTCGCTTCCGGTCCCGCCTATCCGTCAGGCGCCCTACAAGCCCATCGCCTCCTCCTCCCTACATAAATAAAGTCTGGCTGGTCACCACCACCGAAAGGGGCGCCTGACCAGTGCGAATGCAAGGTGCGGGATCAGGTCGGTATCCCGGGCGGTTTCCCCCTCTTGCGTCCCCCTCAATGTCCCCCTCCTACCTCCCCCACTGATTCCCCCTCAGCCGCGCAAGGCCTGCAGGGGCTGGCGAACCCCGTGAACAGGGCGGCAGCGTCGCGGGCGCCGATCACCGGGTGCCGATGGCGATCATCTGCCGGAGCAACAGGCACTCACCCCTGGTAGGGGCTCCAGCGACCCGGCCGGGAGAACCGGCGACTGCCCCCTATGAGACGGAACCACGACCCGGTTGGCTGCGTAGGTGAGAACCGGCTCTGGTCCACTTCTTGTGGTCGCGTACACAGCGTGCCGGCTGGTCGTCGTTCGATGGTGATTCACATCGCCCCAAAATCGACCTGCCGGAGGGGTGACGGCGTCGACAGTTCTGCGCTGTGAACAACGTGCGGCCGCAGCTGGAAGAGCTGTTGTTCGGGCCGGTGGAGAACATGTCGGTGGAGTCGGCCGACGTGACTGACGCTGTCGTAAGAGTGGAGGCCCGGTCCACGACCAGGCGGGCGGCCTGTCCGGGGTGCGGGTGCTGGTCGAGTCGAATACACGGCTCTTACCTGCGGTTTCCCAGCGTTCGCGCCTACGCCAGCCGGAACCTACGCGGCAAACCCCAGCCGGTCGGCCCTCGGCCTCACCCCGCCGCCGTGGCCCAGGGCGACCGACTCCAGCTCAAAGCCGTGCTGGCCAACTGCCCCGAACTGGACGCACTCACCGGGCACGCGCGCACCTTCGCCCACAGGCTCACCCAGCTGCAAGGCCACCAACTGCCGGCATGGATCGAAACCGCAACCACCGCCGACCCGCCCGGCCTGCGGCGATTCGCCCGGCACCTGGAACGCGACCTCGACGCAGTCACCGCCGGCCTCACGCAACCGTGGAACTCCGGAGTCGTCGAAGGCCACATCAACCGGATCAAGAGCTCAAGCGCCAGATGTTCGGCCGCGCAGGCTTCGAAACTACTCCGCAAGCGCGTCCTGCTCTCCACGTGAGCCCGGGCACAACTCCGGCTCATCAACGCAATAGCCTCAGCCTGTGACCCGCAGCCGCAGACAGACCGAGCAGCCTCGCCCCGCCGAGCTCCCTCCCTTTCAGACACTGCTGGACAGCACAGACTGGGCGTCGCTGGCCACTGCCTGCGGCACGGGTGAATCCCTGCCGGCGGCGCTGACACTCCTGACCAGCTCGGACCCGGTCATCAGGAAGTCCGCTCTCCAGGATGCGCTGGGCCCCGTAACTCACCAGAACAGCATCTACGAGGCCACCGTGCCCGTGGCGCTCTTCGTCGCGGCGATCCTCAACCACCCGGCCATCACGGCAGGCGACTGCAGCCACGACACTACGGAACCCCCGACCCACCCGACCCTCGTGCAGCTCCTCGACTGGCTCGGCGACACCGCCTACGACGCCGACGACGAGTGCGTTGCCATGGACGAACGTCTCTACGGGGAGGAATGTCTCGATGAGTACGCGGAGATGCTTGCGTTTAGGGACGCACGGCCAGCGATCTTCTCCGCTGTGGGAGCCCTCCTCGGCCATGACACCGCGGACGTGCGCCACGCCGCTCTGATCGCTGCCGTTCCTCTCATAGAGCACCCACTTCTCACCCAGCACCAGGCTGATCTCACCGGCCACGCACGACGTCTACTGGCCACCAGCACTGACCGGCGCCATCGCGACCGCGTCCTGGACGCACTGAAGGCATGGGGTCACGACACCAGCGGATGGGAGAACGCGTCCGACATCGCAGCCCGCGAGCACTATGCCCGCCTGAGAGCTGCACGCGCTTCTTGGGACGGCAAAGGCAACTGGATAGGCGGCGGCTACAGCGAAGACCCGCCGTTCTGACGCAAGGGCCGCTCCCTCTCAGAAGGGCGGCTCGTCCGGGTACGCTGAGGTGTGGGACGGGGTAGGCCTGGACAATTCGTCCTCGGCCGCGGAGCCGGCGAACGCCGGGGGGACGGCACAGGTTGAGCACTCGTCGTGGTCGGGCAGGGTTCCGCAGCTGCACATGTGTCCTCCACACATGTGTCCTCCACTTCGGGATGCTGTCAGCCGGGGCGGAGCGCAGTGGCCGCGTCGGCACGTCTGACCCCTCCTAGTGACGGAAACGGCCACCACGAGGGTGACGCCTCCTGAAGGCGACGTCGACGCCACTCTTCCTCGGTCCGTCGGGAAACGGCCTTCCGCACTCCCGACAACGCGGGGTCTTCGTGCTCACCACCGCTCCAGACTGCCCCTGCCCGCCTGCGCGTGACCAACACGCCCGACGAGCTGGCAGGCACTTACCGCTTCGTCCGCACGCGCGCCGGATCGGCTCCCGGTGCGGTGGTGGGAGCGGTGAGGTGGTTGGTGAGGTCACCGGGACAGGGTTCATCACTGGTGAAGTCCTGTCGGCAGGGCTCTGACCTGTACTGGGGAGCTTTCACTGGATGGCGCGAGCTCACCGGTGACTCACCGGTAGCACTGTTTCCTTCCTGTGAGGCCGGGGGGCTGGCAGTGGTGGGGTGCAAGAACGAGCACCTCCACGGAAGGCATTTTCATGAGCCCTGTCCCCGGCCGTTGCGCCGTTCCCGTCCGGAGACCGTGCCGGTCAGCCGGGTGGCGAACCGGCTCCTGTCATCACCCCTCTCGCCCAGAATGCGGGCACCGAACCTGGGGGCCGATCCCGGGAATGCCAAGCGTGATCGCCGCATCCGGATGTGAGCGGTAGGCATCCTCGGTGGTCCGGGCCAGGTCGTCGACTGTCTCGCTGGCCGCGTCCAGCTGCAGCAACATGGCAGTCGACCGCGCTTTCCACTACCTCCTCGCTCTGCAGATGGGCGGCGGGAACTACGCCTCCGGCCGCACGCCCGCCACTCCGAAGCCGGCCTTCCTGTTGCTGCGGCTCGCCGAGAACACCGTCTTCCCCGTCACGGGGGTCCTGGGCGACGGGGAGCCGCACGCGGACTCCTTCCCTGGAAGGGGTCGGGGGCATCCTGCTGTCCCCTCCTGCGGGACTGGACGCGCGACTCCCCCACTACGGCCCTGCTGGGCATCGCCCGCAGCATCATCCGCTTCGCTGAGAACGTATCCCTGGTTTTGTGCATAGCGGCTGTCGCCCTCACCAGCTACCTGTTTCGCCGGTCAGGGCCGCAGCCCCGCCGTCGTGAGGGCGCACTCGGACAAGGCGGCGACGACGTGCCGGTCGCCGCGGCGCCAGGCGTCCGCGAGGCCGCCCGGCGGGACAGGGATCGCGCGGAGGGCGCCCGGCGGTCCGGTGAGGGCGCGCAGCGCGAGGAGGTCGGCGCCTCCAGGTGCGTGGAGAAGGCTTCGGAGGGCGGCGCTGCGACGGATCCAGCGCAGGCGCGGGGGAAGCCACAAGAGGAGGACGAAGGCAATGGGGACGACGATCAGGACGACTGCAGCCAGGGTGGCCAACTGGTCGACGGCGTCCTGCAGTGACTGTCCGGCATCGGCGAGCCCGGTGCCGGCGTCGGCCGCGGACTGGAACGGTTTCTTCAGGAGGTGGCCGACGAGCGGCACGTCCGAGGCGGTTTTGGCAGCGTCGTCGAGGGCGCCGGCGAAGCCTTCGCCCGCGCTCTCCACCTTTCGTCCCGGCTCGGCCAGCAGCATGATCGCGTCGTGGACAGCCAGCGCGAACCACACGGTGCCGGCGATCATGACCATGGCGATCAGGTCGGCGAGGATCTGGCGGTTCCGCCGTGCTGGGGTCTGGGCGTAGAGAAGCATGGGCCGCTCCGCTCGTGTTCCGGTCATGGCGTCGAGGGACCGGGCCCCCGGCATCCGGCGCCCGGGGTGTGCGGTGCCGGCCGCAGGTCTCGGTCGCTCGACCGTATGTTGCCCCCCTTTCCAGCGGTGTTCACGCCTACCCGTGCGCGCCGCGCTGCCGGGTGGGCGCGGTGGCGGCCGCCTCGGGCGGCCCGGCCCGAGTACGCACACGAGTGCAGGAGGCCCGCGTCTGCCGGGAGCAGCGGCGCGAGTTCGCCGCGGGAATCCGGGCCCGCGGAATGGAACGCCTGGACGCTCCGCTTCGACGGCTCGCCGTTCGAGCTGCGCCTTTCCGCCGCCGGGCTGACCGGGACGAAGCGCCGGAGGGCCCAGGAATTGGTTTGCCGTCCGGGTGGCTGTGTGTCATCGTCCGGCCTGGACCGGAAGTTGATCACCGACGGTCGGTCGATGTCGATGTCGATGTCGATGTCGGCGGTCTCCCGGGTTCACTGGAGAGGCGACGCAACAATGGGAAGCAGTGCCGTGGGGAACAGTTACGAGGACGAGTGTCGCCGGTCGTTGGCCGAGGAGCAGGCGAAGAGCCTTGCCGAGACCAACGACTGGGAACATGTGGACAGGGAGCGGGTCCACCAGGACTGGGACGTCCTGTACCGGGAGATCACCGCTTTCCTGGACGGCGGCTCCCTGCCCGGGGACCAACAGATCCAGGAGCTCGTCCGCAGGCACTTCGACATCGTCTGCCGGTTCTACACCCCCTCCAAGGAGGCTTACGTCGGCATGTCGCTCTTCTACGCCGAGGACGAGGCCATGAGGGCGTTCCACGATTCCTACCACCCCGGGTTGGTGGAGTTCCTGGGCGCCGCGATCAACGTGTTCGCCGAGCAGGGGAGCGGGTTCGCCCCCAGCGCAGGCGCCAACGTTTCGGCGTAGTCGGGCGACACGAGCCAGGACATGCGTGGGCGGGTGCGCCCGGACGGGGATCCGGGCGCACCCGCCGAGGCATCGGGGGTCTCAGGCCCAGGGGCTGAGACCCCCTGGGGTCTGTCGCCAAGCTGATCTTGGATTGTGGATCACGTGGTGTGGTGATACGTCGCCATGAACTGTCCGATGCCGAGTGGGAACGCGTGGAGCCGCTGCTGCCCCGGCCTGTTTTCGGGCGGCCGCGGCTGGATGACCGAACGGTCCTGAACGGGATCGTGTGGAAGTTCGGCCGGCCCACGACCCGTCCCACTCAGGCACGTCCCGCCAGGCGACCCCGGATCCGGGGCGACATCGAGTGGCTCGTGTCGGTCGACTCCACTGCCGTTCGTGCCGACCAGCATGCGGCGGGAGCCCGGAAAGGGGGCTCCGCCGGCCTTCATCCTGACCGGCGGGAACACCAACGACTGCACCCAGTTCACCGCCGCGATGGACGCCATACAGGTGCCTCGAACGGCACCGGGCCGACCGCGCGAGCGGCCCGGCCACGTCATCGGCGACAAGGGCTACAGCTCGAAGTCGACCCGGACCCGGCTTCGACGCCGGGGCATCGCCTGGCGGTCGTGGTCGAGGACCCCCTGACCAACCGCGAACCGGCGCCGCCCGCTCACCGATGACCACCTGCGGCGCAGCGCTTCATCAGGACCTGCAACTCCAAGAACCACCGCCGAGCATCACGGATGTACACCGCCTCACGTCCGGGCCGACGCGGACCGCCAGTCGTCACCTCCGCCGATGGCCGCAACGATGCTGCGGGCCCATTCGGCGGGAGCCGGTGCCGCCAGGAGGCCGGCGAGACGAGCCGTGTGTGCCCGGCGTAGCGTGGGGGGCATCGCGAGGGCGGTGCGCAGTTTCTCCACGAGGTCGTGCCGGGAGTGCGGGTCGGTGAGGAGGGCATGGCCCTTCACGTAGTCGGCGGCACCGGCATGGCGCGAGAGGACCAGCACGCCCGAACCGCCGGTGGCCGCCTGAGCGGTGACGTACTCCTGAGCCGTGAGGTTCATGCCGTCGGCCAGGGACGTCACCCAGAAGACATCGGCCGCCAGGTAGTGGTCGACGACCTCCTCGAAGGGCAGCGTTCTGGTGATGTACTCGACCGGTTCCCAGCCGTCCTTCCGCCAGTACCCGTTCAGTTCGGCGATGGCCCCTTCGAGTTCCGCGCGGGTGGTGTCGTACGCGTGTATCCCCTTCTCCGGAGGCGGACACACGAGGCGGAAGCGCGTTCGTCCGCGCAAAGCCGGGTACTCGTTCAGGAGTTCTCCCAGAGCGTGGATCTTGTGCACGGGGGCCTTGGCGTAGTCGAGTCGCTCCACGGAGAGGATCACCCGGTGCTCTCCGCCGTCCGTCCCCGTCGCGACAGCGGCTCGGGCTCGGGCTCGGGCTCGGGCTCGGGCTCGGGCTCGGGCGAGGGATGCGACGGCTCTGCGGTCGATGCCCAGGGGGTGCACCCCGATGCGGGGTACCCGGGCGGCGACGTCGGCCATCAGGCTGCGGAAGTTCCCGGCGAACCGGGCGGTGTGGAACCCGGCCCAGTCAAGCTGTGCGAGGGAGGCGCACAGTTGCTCGGCTTCGGGGAGCCGCCGGAACGTCCGCGGGTCGGGGAACGGAGTGTGGTGGAACAGGCCGACCGTCAGATCGGGACGGTGTTGTCTGAGCAGAGCGGGGACCAGCCACAGGTTGTAGTCGTGCAGCCACACGGTTCCGCCGTAGTCGGCGTGGGCACTGACATGCTGCGCGAAAGCGGCGTTGACGGCTTCGTAGTCCGCCCAGGCGGTCGGGTCGTGGCGGATGAGGTGTGCTTGGGAGGTCAGGGCGGGCCACAGGGTTTCCTTGCAGGCGCGGTGGAAGTACCCGGCCCACTGGTCGGCCGGCAGCGGAAGCAGCGTCAGGGGCAGTCCTGGGGGAATCGTGGCCGCCGTGGCCGCGTCCTCGGTCGTGGCGGCGGCCCATACGGCGTCCAGCTCACCGCTGTCGGCCCCGAGGGCGGACACGAGGGTCGGCAAGATTCCGTTGGGACTCGCCGGCGGCCGCCAGCGGCCTTCGTACCGCTGCCAGGGCGGGCGGTGATACCCGATCACCACGCGTCTGGGCGACCGCACCCAGCCGAGCCGTTCCAGCGCGTGCAGCACGGCTGCGGCGCCGTCGAGTGCCGGGCGGTGGACCAGCGGATCGCCGGCCAACTGCGCGACCAGTGCCGGTTCGGCGTTGCCGACGACGACTCCGTGCGTGCCGAGCCGAAAAAGTGACAGGTCGTTGAGCGAGTCCCCGGCCACCAGCAGGTCTGCCCGCGGCCAGTGGAGGCGGTGCATGAGTTCCCGTAGGGCCGGACCCTTGCCCGCATGCGGCGGAAGCACGTCGAAGTACAGGTCCGCGGAATACGTCCAGGAGCATCCCATCGCCTCGATGGTCGCCGTGATCTCGTCCGACAGCTCGCCTGCGGCCAGGTAGTAGGAGCACCTGCCTTCCTGCACGACGGCGTCCTGGTAGACGAGCTGCGGAAAGCGGCGCAGTGCCTGCCGGACTCGGCGCTCCCCCGGCCATCCGGTGCGCAGCACCGTCTCAACCGGCTCGGAATGGGACATGTCCATGGTGTCGATGACACTCGCCCCGACATCCGCGATGATCCATTGCGGCCAGGGGACGAAGAGGTCCTCGGCAAGCAGGGACCGGACCGAGGTGAGATTGCGGCCCGTCGCGTAGACCACGGTGATGTCGCGATGGCGGTCCAACGCGCGGCGCAGCCGGCGGCGGCTGTCCTCGTCGCCTCCAAGGAGCGTGCCATCAAGGTCGCTGACCAGGACCTTTCGCCTCGCAACAGCCTCGGTACCGCACATGACGAATCCTTCCTACGCCCCCGTTCGGAAGCTGCGGGGAGGTCACCAGGCAGGGTCGTGGGTCACCGGGTCGAGCACGGTGGTGCCGGAGCGGGAGGATCCGGAGTGGAGGGAGCCGTCGGTGTTCCGCTCGGTCCGCAGCAGTTCTTCCCGTATGGCCCGTATGGCCCGGCCCAGCCTAGCCGTATGGGGGTCGTGGCTCGCCAGGAGGTGGACGACGGACCCTGGCGGCGCGTCGACGGCGCAGCGGAGCAGCTCGTCCAGCAGACGGGCATGCTCGAGTACCGGGTCAGCGTCTCGTGCGTCCGAGGGCACCACGGGAACCACTGCCGAGCCGTGGGGAACACTGAACGCGAACGAGACGTCCCCCACACCGACGTCGTCCCGTCCCTGGTGCTCACCCGCGATCCGTTTGGCCGAGGGGGTCTGTGTCACGGTGACGTGCACGTGTGTGTACCCGTAGCGGGGCCTGGTCCTGGTCCTGGTCCTGCGCCTGATGCGCCCGTTCTTCGGTGTCACGGCAGTACCCCTTCCTGCGGAAAGGCGGCCTCCCCAGCATTGCCTCCGGCCCGAGGCCCGGGCACCCGGGGCTGTGCCGTTGGAGTGACGTGGCCGCTGTGCGTCGCGGTGCCTTCGGGGGGCCTCGTCCGACGTCGTAGCGGGTGGCGGGCTGCCGGTTCTTCGAGCCGACCGGGCGTCCGGGGCCGGGGCGAGTGGGTTTTGGTGCACCGGCTGGTGTGCCCGTGTTCCCAGGGACGCCGGAGGTCGCGTGCGAGGGGGCGGGCGAGGCGGAGCTGAGTGTGTACGGCCAAGACGAGCCAGGTCCAGCGGTCTGCCGCCGCCGAGTCCCGCAGCTTGGGCCGGGTCCACCCGAGAGCCTGCCTGAGCAGCCGATACGTGTGTTCCACATCGAAGCGGCGGAGGAACGCCTGCCAGCGCCGGTCGACGTCGGCAGGGCCGGCGCCGGTGCCCGCGCCGCTGGGCAGCTTTTGCGACTGCCAGCCGGATTACGGTGCCCTCGATGAACCTGGATGTTTCATGGGGCTATCAGGGGGTCGCAGGCGCCCCTGAGACAGCCGCCCGACTGCAAAATCTGCTGACCAATGCCGGCCTGCCTCACCCTGACCTGGAGCGCAGGGATGTCCACCGGGCCGCGCTCGGGGTCATCGAGCGCTTCCTCGGCATCTCGCTGCCGAAGGCCCTGATCGTGGAAGGCACCTTGCCAGCCGTCTTGCTGGAACCAGCGTAGCTTTGAGGTCGACACGGAAACGGTTCCGGATAAGAAAAGTGCCGACCTGGCCATGCGAACGCGGCACATATCCCGGACCGGGAAACATGGCATGATCCTGCGCAAGGTGTGGCCCGTACCCGGCCCCGGAGCGAGCTCGGGCGGGCAGGCTCAAGGCTACGGGTGGGGCAGCGGACGGAGGCCGTGGTGTGTGCGCAGTGAGCCGGGCGGCGATAGCGGCCGCGATCGCAGATCTGGTGGCGGCGCATCCACACCTGGCGGTGAATCCCTCCCCACATCCCGCACTGGCAGGGTGTGAGGAGGTCATCTGGTCGGAGCTGCCTGGTTGTGTGGACGGGGTTCCAGCACTGTTGAACGGTCTGGTCGACCCTGATGCCGCCGAGGTTGCCGGACAGGCGCTGAGCCGACTGGTGATGGCAGGGCCGATGCATATCAGCGCCGCGATGCCGGCGATCGTGCCGTACCTGCTCCGTCTGGCGGCCGACCCCGAAGTGCCCCATCGGGGCAAGCACTTCGATCTCATACTGGTGGCTGCGGCCCTGTCGGAGCCGGTCGACCCCGGTAACCCGTGGGATCTTTCCGTCAACGGCCCTGAAGAAGAACACCCTGAGCGGGCCCTGTGCCGCAAGGCGTTCGAGGCCAACGCCGTATGGGTGCGCCGGCTGCTGGCCGACGATCAACTCCCGGAGGGCGATCCGCTGCTCGAAGACGAACGCGATTCGCTGCTCCGGGCCGCCGGACTCATTCCGGCCTGACCAAGCAAGGAGCCCTGACCATCCGCGGTCGGCGCGCGGGTACAGGCGTCCCTTGTACGTGGCGAGGCCCGGGGCGCCGAGGGCGCTGGGGTGTGTTTCGCCTCCGATGGGGGGCAACTTCCCCACCTCGCGCCCGGGCGCTCCTCAGACCTGTTCACGTGATTCCCCACCTGCGGCACCCTGCCGAGGCGGGCGGGTGAGCCCCAGCAGCACTGTCGGGATCAGGACCGCCACCGTCAAAGCAGCCAGGAGCGGTGCGCGCCCTCCCGGAGACAGGTGGCCCGCCAGCCTCATGTGGATCACCAGATGGGGTACGGCGAAGACCAGGTACACCACGAGGCCGGTGCGGATCACCGTCCGGTCCATCGTGAGGGCTCCGGCACCGAGGGCAACGGATGTGGCCAGGCTCATCGCGCCGTAGTCCGTCACCAGGTGGACGTTGTACGCCATTCCCATGCCGACCCAGGGAACGGCGAAGAACGCGTGCGGGAACAGCAGCGCCCAGCATCCGACGCCGAACTGGGCCGCAGCCAGAAAGGCCTGCCCGGCGCGGAGCCATCCGCGGGTCCGCGTGCCGCCCCTGACCACCAGGCCGGTCCCGGATTCCTTCACGAGTGCCACCTCCACGAGGGGCGCGGTCCGGGATGCCCGGGGCCGCGCGTCCGTCAGTACACCCCTCAGGCCGGGCAGCGCTGCGAAATGTGACACCGTGCGCCCACCCGGCCGCAGAGACAGGCCCTGGGCCACGTGCTGGTGGGCGCGGCGGACCGTGGAATCGACGGTGCCAGGTGCCGCTCCGCTGCCACCGGCGGAACAGGTCGTGGACCCGGCCCCACGGCCCGTACTCGACGGGCACGTCCCGCCACGGAACCCCGGGCCGGACCCGGAACCGTATGGCGTCGATCAACTGCCGCCGAGGCCAGGCGGGCGGCCGTCCCACCCCTCGTGCCCTTCGGGCCGGTGTCCCGCGCTCCCTTCGGACTGGTTTCGGGCCTCCGCTTCGCTCCACCCCGAACGGCCTGCTTCGTAGGCACCCCACCCACCGTGGACCGGGGCAGGAACCATCGGTGCTGTGCGGGCGTCTCTGCCGCCGCAAGTGGAGAGCACCGTCCGGCACCGACGATCTGGGGGCACCCGCGATGGTCCGAAAGACCCGAGGAACCTGGAAGACCTGGAGATCCTGGAGAGCGGTGACCACCGCTCTCGGCATCCTGATCTGTCTGACCGCCGCCGGGGCGTCGGCCGCCACCGCCGACCCGGGCGGACCGTTCGCGCCCAACCTGGACCAGCACTGCGCCATACAGAACAGTGGCAGCGGTCCCATGACGACCGCGATACCCGTCGACCGGGTCACGCTCAACCTGGAGACCGTCGGCTATCCCCCGACCGACTCCACCATCACCGTCTCCTACGCCATCAGCGGCAGCACCAGGACCGGCACCGCCAACGGCACGTTCGACACCGCCAGGAAGAACGCCACGTTCAACTTCTCGGTGGCCAAACCGCCGCCGGGCGCGACACTGACCGTCACCTACCAGGTGTGGGTGCACGGCGTCTACTACAGCAACTTCGTGAGCGCTCCGCTGGCGCCCTGCACCTGGGAGAACCCCACCTACGTCGACGCCTCGACGTGGAACGACCACGTGACCGTGACCGGCGTCTCCCAGCGCTGCGAGACCGTCGACATCGGCGTCGGCGGCAGGCACGCCTACATCCCCGAGGACGTCGTGACGGTGGACGTCGCGCACGGTCCGTCCTACGGGCCCTCGCCGTACGCGGGCCGGTCGGTCTGGGCCGACTACTGGATCGTCGGTCAGAAGGCCTACTCCTCGGGAGCGTCCGGCGTCTTCGACGCCGACGGCAAGGCCACGCTGTCGTTCGTGATCCTCGCTCCGACCACCGGCGCCGAACTCGACGTGCTGGCGAGCGGCCAAGCGGGCTCGCGAACCTTCCCCGGCCACTCCTGGGCCGCCATCACCTGCTGACCCGGCACCGACACACCCGACGACCTGGCCCCCACCCCGCGGCGCTTCCCGCCCCCTGTGGGGTTGTGACCGCGGCCCCGCCACGTCCCGCATATCCGTTGGAGGACGGGGCGGGGGTGTTGGTAGCGTCCGTCTGCTGATCGCCAGTCGGCGACACAGCGGTTTACAAGGGGGGAACTATGGCAACTCGACGTGCGCTGCTGGCCAGTGCCGCAGCGCTGGCCGCCGGGAGTCTCGTACTGGGCGGCACCACGGCCGCGCAGGCGGACAGCGGAGTCACCGGCATCACGGTCCAGGAAGCTCACAACGACTGGACCAACAACGGCAAGATCGTCCTGTCCTTGACCGCGCCGAGCGCCGTCAAGAACGTCAAGGTCAGCCTGTACTCGATGGAAACCCAGCAGACCGTGGCCACGGTGGGGAACTTCGAGCTGACCTCCGGCACCGCCGAGAACGGTACGTGGAAGAACCGCGGGCGCGTCCAGTTGCCGAACCTGGGCAGCTACCGCATCGACGTGTCGGCCTCCGACGAGGGCGGCGACACGCTTTCCGCCGCCGGCGTGGGCTATTTCTACTACTCCGTGCAGACAAACCTGAACGACACGAAGGTCGACCGCACCACGGTCGACTACCAGCACCGCAGCGTCACCATCAGCGGTCACCTGATGGGCCAGTGGCCGGGTTCCGGCGCCATCACCCCGATGGGCGGCCTGACCGTGGCGGTCAACTCGTACATGGAGTACGCGGAGGTGACGACGGCAGCGGACGGCAGCTTCTCCGCCACGCTCCCGGTCACCGACCAATACCAGAACCGCATCGAGGCGGCCTTCCAGTACGACCCGAACCACGTTTTCTACAACCAGTCCTCCTCGAAGGCCTTCCCGATCACGGTGAAGAAGACCGCCACCAAGATCGTCGAGACCCCGAGCGAGCGGAAGGTCCCGTTCAAGGGCACGGTGAATTCGACCAGCGCCACCCTGCTCTGGAACTCGCCCACCGGCTGGCAGCCGCTGGCCGGCAAGACGATGGGCTCCAACTCCTTCGGCGACTTCGTCCAGCGCACCACGGACGCCGGCGGCAACGCGCTCTTCCCGGCGACCCAGCCGCTCTGGAGCAACTCCTCGATCGCGGTCGGCTGGCACAGCGACGACCTGTTCCTGGCCGACGCCCGGGCGAACGTCGACATCATGGTCGTGCAGCCCGCCGCGTTCCGGTCCCTCACCGCGACCCGCTCCGATGCGGCGACCGTGGAGGTCGGCGGCAGCATGAGGTTCGAAGGCAACTCGACGCCGGGCACGATCCCGGTGAACATCCAGTACTCCGCCACCGGCAAGGGCGGCTGGACCACCGTCGCCACCGTGCCGGATGCCGGGTGGAACGGTGAGGGCTACGCCTTCTCCACCACCGCCCCGCAGGCAGGGGCGGGTTACTGGCGTGCGACCTACACCGGCGCGCCGCAGTTCGAGAACGCCGTGAGCCAGGTCGTCTACGTCGCCGCTCCCTGACGGCTCCGCGCGCCGGCCCGCAGCCCCCTCGGCCGCAGGGTCGGCAGCGGCACTCCGAGGGCCTCCGTCAGCCGCGGCGGCCGGCGGGAGCAGCAGCGGCTTGAGCGCGCCGCGCTCAGGCGAGGCATCTCACTTCATTTTCTCTCTTGCACTCCCGTTCACCTGGCCGTTCCCGGCGCGGTGCGCGCGACCCGGACACTGCTCCGACACAGCGAACACAGCGAGCACAGGGAACACAGGGAGTCCGGATGACCAGAAGGTTCTACGCGGCCGCAACGCTCGCCCTCGCGATGGGCGTGGTGCCGGCCATCCCCGCGACGGCGGCCGAGGACGGACCCCCGCACGGCGCCCGCGCTCCGTTCACGCTCGCCGTGTACGGCGACGCCCCCTACGGCACCTCGCCGACCGACACGTCCGAATTGCAGGCGACGCCGGCGTTCATCGCCGACGTCAATGCCGACCCGGACGTCAGTACCGTGATCCACGTCGGCGACATCCACTCCGGCAAGCAGTACTGCACCGCCGCGTACAACCAGTCCATCGCCGCACTCTGGAAGACCTTCGCCGACCCGCTGGTCTACACCCCCGGCGACAACGAGTGGACGGACTGTCACAAGCCCGGCGAGGGCGGCGGCAAGTACAACACGGCCACCGGCACGATCGACCCGGTCCTCGACCCGGCCACCGGCCAGCCCGTCGGCTACGCCTCCGGCAACCCGGCCGCCAACCTGGACCTCGTCCGCCAAACCTTCTTCCCCACCCCCGGCCGCACTCTCGGCAGCGGCACGCTGCGCGTCCTGTCGCAGGCACAGCTGCCGAACCGGGCCCACTCCGAGGACGCCCGGTACGTGGAGAACGTGCTGTGGGTCAAGAACGGCACCCTGTTCGTCACCATCAACGTGCCCGGCGGCTCCAACAACGACGCCGACCCCTGGTACGGGGCACCGACCGCCTCCCAGGAACAGCTCGACGAGGCCGCCCGGCGCACTGCGGCCGACCTGCGCTGGCTGGACACCGCCTTCGCCCTTGCCCACACCGGCGGCATCTCCAGCGTCGTGGTCAGCACCCAGGCCGACATGTGGGACGTGGACGGCAAGACCGCCGCACACGTGGCGAACTACGAGCCGATCGTCGCCGGCCTGGCCTCGCACACCACCGCGTTCGGCAAGCCGGTGCTCCTGCTGGTGGGCGACTCGCACGTCTACCGCTCGGACGACCCGCTGCGCCAGGACGCACCCTGCACGGGCGACGCGGGCGTCTGCTCCTACAACGCCTGGAACAGCCACCCGGGCTACGACGTGCCGAACTTCCACCGCATCGTCGTCCACGGCAGCACCGTGCCGTTGGAATGGCTCAAGCTGACCGTCACCCCGGGCGCGCACAACCCCACGACCGACACCTCGTTCGGGCCGTTCACCTGGGCCCGGATCACCCGCAGCTGACCGAACGCCGCAAGCCTGGGACCCCGCAGCGCGTCAGGTGGTCCGTGGTCCGTGTCCGCTCGCTCTGCAGCGGGACATGAGCCTCCCGTCGCATCGGCGGCAGCGCAGCTCGTCACTCTTTCCGGTCACAGGAGCTGTGTCGCCGTCACGTCTCCTCCCCCAACCAGGTTATGGAGGGGCACGTATTGAGCCGGGCCCGAGATCCACGGGCCCCAGCAGACAGGTGACATGGACATGCGAACCGAGGCCGCCCAGCGGGTCGAGCTGATCTTCTCCCTCTTCGACGCCAACGGCAATGGAGTCATCGACTCCAACGATTTCGACCTCATGACCGACCGCGTGCTGAAGGCGGCGGCGGACTCGGACGCCGACGCCAAGGCCGCCATCCGAGCCGCGTTCCGCCGCTACTGGACGACGCTGGCCACCGAACTGGACGCCAACGGCGACGGTGTGATCACGGTCGACGAGTTCCGTCCGTTCGTGCTCGACTCCGCCCGCTTCGGCCCCACCGTCACCGAGTTCGCCGAGGCTCTCGCCGCTCTCGGCGACCCGAACAGGGACGGGCTGATCGAGCGCCCGCTGTTCGTGTCGCTGATGACGGCGATCGGCTTCGAGGAGGCGAACATCCACGCGCTCTTCGAAGCCTTCGGCCCCGACGCCGAGGACCGCATCCCCGTGGCCACCTGGGCCGCCGGCATCAAGGACTACTACGCGCCGCAGATGGCGGGGATCCCGGGCGACCGGCTCGTCTCCGCGCCGGCCGTCTGACGCGGCCTGCCCACCACGGTCCCGGGTCGGCGCAGGCCGCCCCGGGACGCCGTCGCACACCACAGGAGGGGAACAAGGTGAATCCGGTCATCGGACTCGCGGTCGGCCGAGGCACGGGGGCGGAGCTCGCCGAGGTCTTCGTACAGGTCCTGAACAGGATCACGCACCTGTACGGAGCCCGGGTCGAGCTCGTACGGTCCCCGCGCACGTACCACTCGTACGTCTCGCTCAAGGCCGAGGAGGGGGACGTCGGCAAGATCGCGCGGCTCACCGACGAGGACGCCGTCCACTACGAGCGGTTCTGCCGCGAGCAGGCGGGGCTCGGCACCGCCGCCGTCTTCCGTACGGCGATCAACGCCCAGTCGCTCTACCTGGTGCGACAGCGTCTGCAGGCGGTCAAGGTCGAGAGGATCGCCGCCGGGGACGCCTCTGTGCTGCTGGTCCGGGACCAGGCGCAGGGTTTCTACACCGGGGAGAACCAGCACGCGGCCGGTGTGGTCACCCGCACCATGGAGTTCAGCCGGGAGATCACCGAGAAGGTTCTGCGGTACGCGGTGGACCGCGCCCGGGAGGAGTGGCCCGGGGACGGGCCGGACCGGGTGGTGATGGCGTACAAGTTCCATCTCCTGGACGGGGCCCTCGACGACTGGGTGGCCGCGTTCCGGGACAGGCACGGTGTCGACGCGCGGCTGTTCCAGCCCGACACCGTGAACCGCAACATGATCACGCACGGCCTGGCGGACCGTACCGTCATCGTCGCGGGCAACGAGTGGGCCGACATCATGCACGTGGTGCTGCTCGACCGGTTCGGCGCCGAGCGCCAGGAGAACCGCTGCACGGAGAACGTCTACCTGCACCCGGAATTGAACGGCCTGGTCGAGTACCAGACGGTGCACGGCTCCGCCGACGACCTGGAAGGCACCGACACCGTCAACCCCACCGCGACCGTCCGGGCCGCCGCGCTGATCGCGGAGCGGCACGGCGGCTGCCGGGGCGCGGTCGCCGCCGTGGAGTCGGCACTGGCCGCCGTGCTCGACCGGGGCATCCGGACGCCGGACCTCGGCGGTCGCCACTCCACCGGTGACACGGTCACCGCCCTGCTGGACGCGCTCGAAGCGCAGCTCCGCCCATGACCGCGGCGAACGGCACGGCACTGGTGGTCGTCGACCTGCAGAACGACTTCTGCGCCGGCCCGGTCGCCACCGCCCGCTACCCGGGCGACCCCGCCCGCCTGGAGCGGGTGGCGGCCCACACCGAGCAGGCCGTCGCGGCCGCGCGGACGCACGGCGTCGAGGTCGTGTTCGTCCGCTTCCTCGGCGACGTCCACCTGCAACGGGAGAGCTGGCGCCGCCGCGACGAAGCCCAGGGCAAACGCCCGAAGTGCCTCGACGGCAGTTGGGGCGCGGAGTTCCACCGGGTGGCGCCGGCCCCGGGCGAGGCGGTGTTCACCAAACACGCCTGCTTCGACGCCTTCCTCGCCGACGGATTCGAGCGGCACCTCGTCGGGAGCGGGGCCGGGCACCTCGTCCTCACCGGGCTGTTCGCCGACGTCTGCGTGGACTCCACGGCCCGCACCGCCTTCCAGAAGGGCTATCACGTCACCGTGTTGCGGGACTGCACCACGGCGCTCCACCTGCCCGACGAGTCGGTCCTGGGGTTCATGAGCCGGGTCTACGGAGCACGCGTCACCACCCACGACCGGGTCACCGAGTGGACTCGCGGTCCGGGAGAGGAGGACGCGTGGGCAAGGGAGTCGAGTCCGGCGTCGGTCTGACCGCGCTGATGGTCGCGGCGGCCCGGGCGATCGAATCCCACCGCCCCGACGCGCTGGCCACGGACCGGTACGCCGAACACTTCGTCCGCGCGGCTCGCGCCTCCGCGCACTGGCCGGTCCACCCCCGGCAGGTCCGGGACGGCGAGTCCGACCCGCTCTGGGGGCGGCTCGGCCGCTACTTCGGCCTGCGCACCCGGGTTCTGGACGATCATCTCCTCGCCTCCGCCCGGGCCGGTGCCCGCCAGGTCGTCCTGCTCGGGGCCGGCCTGGACAGCCGGGCGTTCCGGCTGGACTGGCCGCCCGGGTGCACCGTCTTCGAACTCGACCGGACCGACGTCCTCGCCTTCAAGCAGGACGTCCTCGACCGGCGGGGCGCCGTACCGGCGACCCGCCGGGTCCCCGTGGCGGTCGACCTGCGGGAGGACTGGGCCGCGGCCCTGCTCGCGGCGGGCCTGCACCCGTCAGAACCCACGGCCTGGCTGGCCGAGGGCCTGCTGCTCTACCTGCCGTCGGCCGCCGAGCGGTCCCTCGTCGACACCGTCGACCGGCTCAGCGCCGATGGCAGCACCCTGGCTTACGAGGCCAAACTCGGAGTCGAGGCGGACGCTGTCCGCTCCAACCCGGTCTACACGGCCGCCCGCGTCCGCATCGGCGTCGACCTGCTCGCTCTCTTCGACGCCGAATCCCGGCCGGACACCCCCGCCGACCTCACCGCGCGCGGCTGGTCCACGACTGTCCACACCCCGTTCGACTTCACCCGCCGCCACGGCCGAGGCCCGCTCCCCGAGCCGGACGACGCCCTCGCCGCCAACCGCTGGGTCATCGCCCACAAGCCCTGCGGTGAGGTGCGCCCCGGCGTGCCCCATCCGTGCCCATCGGCCGCCGGTCGGCCGCACAGCGCCGCGCCTTCGGCCGACTCCCCGAGGAACAGCAGCGGCGTCTCGCCGGGCTCGGGGTGAAGCCGTCGCGGCCGCCGTGTCCGGGCGGGGTGCGGAAGCTGAGTTCTGGCCCTTGCAACGGCAGTCGTTACGCGCACGGTGTGATGAACCGGCGACGTTGCCATGCCGGGCAGACGACCGTGAGCCGGGAGTGCTGTACTGGCCCGGTGGACGCAGCTCTAGCCACTCTTTTCGTCGGTATCGCCGGACCGGCCCGCCGCCGGCGGTGAGTTCGCGGGCCAGGGCGAGCGGGGCGCCGCGGAGCAGGGCCCCGGGGTCGCGCCCCACCGCCTCCCGGGCGCGGGCGACCTCGGCGAGCCGGCGGTGGCGGCGCAGCCGTCCGCGGTCGTCGCCGAGCCAGCCGCGCAGCCGGGGCCAGGCCCGGATGAAGGCCTCGTGGGTGGGCTCGACGGCCCCGTGGCCGAGGGTGAGCAGGCGGGGGCGGCGGCGACCCGGGCGAGGACGGTGCGGGTGTCGGCGTCCTGGCCCCGTTCGGCCCGGTAGACGGGCCGTTTGGTGTCCTCAGTGCCCTCGCCAAGGGCGAAGAGGTGGATGAACACCTGACGGGCGAGGCGCTGCTGGGGGGCCGAAAGGGAGTCGTACAGGGCTTCGGCGGCCTGGGCGAGGGCGCTCTCGAAGCCGCCGGCGGCGGACCCGTCCAGGGAAGTGGGTGAACGACTGCGGCTTCTGACCGCCGCCCCGACGGGCGGCCGATCCACGGCTGCCGATCCCCGCGGCCCGCCGCTCCCTCCGGGCGGCGGGCCGCGGCCCATGCGCGTGCGCGGTTCAGCCTGCTCCAGGCGCGCAGGCCGCCCGGGCGAGGGCGACCGCGCCGGCCAGGCCGTCCGCGACCGGGTAAGGCGCCAGGCCCCAGTCGGCCATCCGGGCGGTGAAGCGCTGCAGCAGCGGGCCCCGCGGGCCGAGCAGGCCGCCCACCGTGACGAGGGGTTCGCCCGGCCGGGGCCGGAGCGCGGCCGTGCTTTCGGCCAGCAGGTCCGCGGCCTCGTCGAGGATCGCTCCTGCCACCGCGTCCCCCTCCGCGGCTGCCCGGACCACCAGGGGGCAGTGGCGGGCCAGGCGGACGGGGGCGGCCGGGTCCAGCGCTCCGTCGATGAGGGCGTAGCGCAGTGACGGCGGGTCGGGGACGGGCGTCCCGAAGGCCTCGGCCAGCCGGGCCGCCAGCAGGGTCGCGGGGCCGCGTCCGTCCACCGCGCGCAGGGCCCGGCGTACGCCCTCGCGGGCGATCCAGAAGCCGCTGCCGTCGTCGCCGGTGAGCCAGCCGCAGCCATCCGCCGTCGCGGCCAGGCGGTGGCCGCGCATCCGGGTGGCGGCCGCGCCCGTGCCGGCGATCACCGCGAGGCCGTCCGGCGGGCAGCCCGGGGCGGCGGCGAAGGCGACCTCGGAGTCGGCGGCGACCCGGACGTGCGGGGGTGCGCAGCCGTGGCGGGCCAGTGCCGTGTGCAACGCCCGGCGGGCCACCTGCTGTCCGCGGTCGCCGGCCCGCCCGGGGATCCCCGCCCCGGCGAACCCGGCGACGACGCAGACGACGTCCGCGGCGCCGCCGGGGGGCAGCACCCGCCCCACGACCCGGGCCAGGCGTTCGGTCAGCTCCGGCTCGGGGACCGACCGTACGTTGGCCGCCCCGGCCGAGGCCGTCGCCAGAACGGGTCCCCCGGCCGCCGCCGCGAGCGCCGCCCGCAGCCCGGAGCCGCCCCCGTCGATGCCCAGCACCAGTGCGGTTCCCGTGCTCCGGCCCCATCCGTCCGGTTCCCGGCGCACCGTCAGCGCCTGTCGTCGTCGCGCCGGTAGGGCCGGACGGCCTCGTCCGTGGCGGCCATCGCCTCCGTCGTCCGGTCGTACGTGCGCTGTGCCACGGCGACGTAGAGCACGTCGAGGACGGCCATCTGCGCGTGCCGGGCGAGGACCGCCTCGGCCTTGAGGCCGGCCGCGCGCACGCGGGTGGTGAGGACGAGTTCGGCGTGGGCGGCGAGCGGTGAGGCGGGGGCGTTGGTCACGGCGATGGTGGTGGCCCCGCGCGCGGCGGCTTCCGCCAGTACCTCGCGCGGCTCGCGGGTGCCGCCGCTGTGCGAGAGGACGAGGGCCACGTCGCCGTGGCCGAGTACGGCGGCCCCGGTGAGCGCCACGTGGTTGTCGCTCCACGACCAGACGGGCAGGCCGATGCGGTAGAGCCGCTGCTGGAGCTCGGCGGCCATGGTGGCGCTGCCGCCGACGCCGAAGAGCTGGGTCCGGCGGGCGGAGGCGATCCGGGCGGCGGCCTGTTCCACCACGGACAGGTCCAGGGCCTCGACGGTGCGGGTGACGACGTCCGAGACGGTCGTGGCCACCGAGGCGGCGACCCGGGCGAGGGAGTCGTGCTCGCCGATGTCGGGGCCGATGTCGGCGCGCCAGGTTCCGCGAGCGTCGCGCTCCGCCCCCGACGCGGCGAGGGCGAGGCGCAGCTGCGCGTAACCCGGCAGGCCGAGGGCGCGGCACAGGCGGGTGATGCTGCCGGTGGAGACCCCTACGGCTTCGGCCAGTTCGAGGATGGTCCGCGCGGCGGCGGCAGGGGGGTCGTGGAGGATGAACACGGCGAGGGCCCGCTGCGCTTCGGGCAGCTCAGGCTCCAGGGCGCGGAGTCGGTCGACTGTCTGGCTCACGGAGAACAATTCTTCATGATGATGGCGCGTTCCTGTCAAGGATCCTTGACGGTTTCCCGCTCGGGCCCCACATTTCTGCCCCGGCGAAGAAAAATGTTTCTCCGTCGGCAAGTCGACCCACTTCAGAAGGCAGGAAGAGCATGTCCTCATCCTTAGGGCGCGGGCCGCTGCGGCGGCTCGGTGTCCTGGCCGCCGTCCTGGGCGCGCTGGCCGCTCCCTCGGCCGGAGCCGCGTGGGCGGGCCCCGGAACGGACGGGGGCCGCGGCGCGGCCCTCCCGGCGGGGGCACCGATCCGGACGGCGGCGGGCGAGCTGGCCGCCGTCATCGACGCGGCGGCCCCGGCGGGCTACGCCGACACCTACGCGGGGGTGTCGGTCGACGCGGAGGCCGGCCGTGTCACGGTGTTCGCGACCGACACGGGCCGGGGCCGGGCGCTGGCGGCGGCCGCGGAGCGGTCCGCGCCGACCGGCGGCCGGGTCCGTGTGGAGGTGAAGGCTGCCAAGTACAGCAGGAAGCAGCTGGAGGCGGCCCGTACCGAGCTGGAGGCCGCGGCCGACGGCTGGCGTGCCGCCGGACCGCAGGTCTCGATGGTCTCCTTCGGCGCGCAGGGGGACGGCCTGCGGGTCGCCACGGACGATCCGGCGCGCGCGGCCGCGCTGAACCGGGCCCGGCCGGTCCGCCAGGGGGCGGGCGTCGGGGTCGATCCCGCCGACGTCCGGTTCCTGGCGGCGACGCCGGTGCCGGTGGACCGCGACAACGACGGGGCGCCGCACTGGGGCGGGGCCACGATCACCTCGTCGTCGGCCCAGTGCACCACGGCCTTCGCCATGGACGTGCCGGGCTGGGACCGCTACATGGTGACGGCCGCGCACTGCGGCGGGCCCGGTACGCACTTCACCAGCGGCAGCAGCGACTACGGCACCGTCTTCAACACCCTGCCGGTCATCGACGCGGGGATCATCAAGACCGCCGGCGGCTCCAACTCCGGCGTGTACATCGGCACCGAGAACCGGTACTACGCGAACTGGGTCTGGTCCCTGATGGGCGAGGAGGTCTGCCAGAGCGGCTCGGTCACCCGCTACCGCTGCGGGATCTTCGTCACCGGTGACGCCCAGCACCGGGACAACGGCATCTGGGTCCAGGGCGGCATCGAGGCGTGCACCCGCGACGGCTCGACCGCCGTACGCCACGGCGACTCCGGCGGCCCGGTGTTCAACTGGCGCGCCGACGGGAAGATCACCAGCCGGGGCGTGATCAGCTACATGTTCTCCAGCGGCGCCTCGCCCGGGGTGTACGACTGCATCGGCTGGTCCCAGACCGGCCACGTCCTCGCCTCCTGGCAGGCCTCCCTCGTGACGAGCTGAACGACCGCGCTTGTCGGCGGCCTGTCAGTGCGCCGGGTCTGCCGTCACCCCTCTCAGAGCCGCTCGGCGAACGGTCACCGTGACCGTTCGCCGAGCGGGAGGCACTCACGCCAGTACAGCCTCAGGGGCGCCAGTCGGCTTCCAGGTCGTGGGAGCCGGTCTTGGTGAGCTGGGTCAGTGCGGTGCCGTCGGCCCGTACGAGGTAGAGGTGTTCGGGGTCCGCGTCGTCGGTGCCGCCTCTGGTGAAGACCAAAGTGCTGCCGTCCGGGGACCAGGAGGGGTACTTGTCGTTGAAGCGCGCCGAGGTGACGCGGTGGAGTCCGGTGCCGTCGGGGCGGACGACGTAGAGGTGGGCGAAGCCGGAGGCGTCCACGCGGCTGAAGGCGATCCGGCCGCCGTGCGCAGCCCAGTCGGGCGTCCCGTCGTGGGAGCTGGGGCCGGTGATCGCCGTCTGGGCCAGGGTGGACAGCCGGATCTTCATCAGCCTGCTGTTTCCCGCCGCATCCGCGCGGCTGAACGCCAGGTACTTGCCGTCCGGGGACCACGTCGGATGGAGGTCGTCGGCGGCGGTGTGGGTGAGCCGGGTGGCGGGAGTGCCGTCGATGCCGGCCACGTAGATCTCCCGCTGGGTGCCGACCGGCTTGGCGTAGGCGAGCCGCTTTCCGTCCGGGGACCACGCCGGGTCGGAGGCGCCCTTGGTGCCGGGGACGGCCTTGAGGTCGCTGCCCGTGGTGCTCATCGTCCAGATGCCGTCGGTGGCGCCGCCGGCTTCGTAGCGGACGAAGGCGACGCGTTTGCCGTCCGGGGACCAGCTGGGCATCACGTCACTGACGGTGGGGGTGTGGGTGAGTTTGACGGTCGTGCCACCGCTGGGAGAGATCGCGTAGAGGTCTTCCGTGGGCGCTGCGGCGGTGTAGCGGGCGAAGACGATCGGGTGGTCCCCCGCCGCCCCCGCGCCTCCTGCGGCACCGAGGGTCAGGGGTGCGGCCATGGCCAGCACCGTGGCCGGCACCGCCGCCCAGCGGCGCCGCGGTGTGCGGGTGGAACGGCGCGCGCTGTGTACGCCGGTCCCGTCGATCCCCGGAGTCGTTCCTTCGGTTCTGCCTTTGCCGGTGCGGTGTTGATGACGTCTCAAGGTGTCCACCCGATCCCTCCCTACGGCCTGCTGCGGGCCGTTGCTGCCCGTAACGTCCCACCGATGGGGCTCGGGGGGAAGCGAGGGCGCCGGGGGGTGCGCACCCTGTGACATGTTCCGTACACCGCTGTCACACTCTTCGGCCCCTTCGATCCGGGTCGATCCGCTGAAGCCACGTGCCTGCGGGGCCCTGGATGTCTGTGGGGGTGTCGAGGAGGTCGTGCGTGAGGGAGAAGTCCGCGAGCACCCGGCCGAGCCAGGGGCGCGCGCGGCGGGCGTCGGCGCCCTCACACGACGCCCGTCATCGGCAGCCTGGTCGGCTCGATCCGGATCCGGGCCCTTCATCACCGACGACGGCCGGCTGATCGCCTTCACCCAGGGCGGGGCGGGCAACCGGTACGGCATCACCCTGCGCGAGGTCGGCACCGGACGGGACCTGCTGCAGTGGGACTCCCCTGAAGGGTCGGGGCCGGCATGGCTGGATCTGGCTCCTGACGGAGCCCACATCGCCGCCCTCGTACGAGAAGCGGGCGTCCCCACCGGCGAGGGAGACACCCTGAAGATCCTCGACGTCCACACCCGCAAGGAAGTCCGTTCCGTCTCCGGGACCCAGGTCTCCGGCGCCTTCAGCCCCGACGGGCGGCTCGACCTGACCACCAGCGGCCTGCTCGTGAACCTCACGACCGGCGCCGAGCGGAAGGAGCCCGACTTCGGCGGTGGAGTCCGCAGCGTGGCCTTCTCCCCGGACGGACGCCTCGTGGCCGCCTTCAGGGAGACCGGCGTGATCGAACTGTGGGACGGTCAGGTCACCCGGCGGATCACGGCGATGTCGAGCAGTGTCTCGCGCGGCGGCACACACGGCGGCCAGGACCTGGACCGGTTCACTTTTTCGCGGGACGGCCGACTCCTCGCCGCCGTGGCCGACGGCTATGCCGTCCAGCTCTGGGACACCGACGAGCACTTCGCCCTGGGGACCCCCTCTTCCTGGCCGGACGCAGCGTCGAGTCCCCCGCCTTCGACGGCAACGGGCTGCGAACGGTCGCCGGCACCCGGGCCCAGTCCATCGACCTGGCCCCGGAACGGCTGGCCGAACAGGTCTGCCAACGCACGGGCCGCGACCTCACCGACCGCGAGTGGGCGACCTATCTGCCCGACCTCCCCCGCCGCCGCCTCTGCTGAGAGGCGGCCGGACTGTGCCCGCCGCTTCCTGAGCCTGCCGGTCCCGGTCGGCGGCCGCCCGGTGGTCCTCCACCCACGACATCAGCCCGGCACCCTGCCCCGGCGCGCCTCCGCCGCCAGCGCGACTTCCCGGGCGTAGAGGGCCACCGTGGCCACCTCGCCGTGGTACTTGTAGGGGCTGTCCGATGGGTTGTGAGAGCCGATCACGGCTGTGGCCTGGTCTTCGCTGAACGAAGGGGTCGCATGTCGCGCTACACAGCCGAAGCAGAGGCGAGGATGAAGGGGGTCACGTTTCCCGCCTGGCACGGAAAGCACTACGTGACCCTGGCCGAGCTGCTGGTTCGCCTCGGCAGCTTCGCCTTGGACCTGACCTGGCGCGTCGAACTCGACGAGATCGTCGACCCTCGCTGTGTCGAGATGGAGAGACGGTCCGCCGATTCCGGCATGGACACGTTGACGCTTTTGTCGTTGACGACTCCCTTCCTCCAGTTGATCGACGCCGAAGCATGTGGGTTCGCCGGGGATGACCTGGTGGTCGTCCTGACCGAATTCGACAGTTCCTTGTGGGACGTCAGGGCTGTCGACGAGCGCGTACTCAGCGAGCTTCGCCACCACTACCCGGGTGCCAAGGACCTCTGAACGGGGAGCTTCACTCCGGACGGAGCCATAGGCGGATCGCGGCCACGGTGACCGTTCCGGTGGAAGCCCGCCTTCTCCGGCGAGGTGGATCTTTCAGGTGAGCCCACCTCACGAGGGTCCCAGGGCCTCATCGGAGCGGTGACGTGCCGGGCTCCTGCGCCGAACTGGGATCACGGACCGCGGAATGGCCGCCGGTCGGCGGGGGGCGTCCCGCCGACCGGCGGAGTGAGATGGTCCGTGGCGAGTGGTGGGGTGAGGAAGGAGTACAGGGCCTCACGCGCCCGGACCGCACGCGGACAGGCATGGAGGACGGTCATGACAACGGCGCTGGTCAAGGGCGGCAACGTGTTGCTGAGCAAACAGGCACCCGGACTGACCGCGGTGACCGTCGGACTGGGGTGGCGGACTCCGGGCCCGGGCGGTGGCGGGTATGACGTGGACGCCAGTGCGCTGATGTGCGACGGGGCCGGGAAGGTGCTCTCCGACCAGCACTTCGTCTTCTTCAACAACCCGCGCAGTCTGGATGGTTCGGTCGTCCTCGTCGAGAACGCGGCGGCCGTCGGCGGAGCGGACGTCGAGCGGATCGACGTCGACCTCGTCCGCGTACCGGCCGGTGTGGCGAAGATCGTCTTTCCGGTGTCCCTGTACGAAGCAGACCGGCGCGGCCAGAGCTTCGGGCAGGTCACGGGGGCATACATCCGTGTCCTCGACCGGGTCAGCGGCCGTGAACTGGCTCGCTACGACCTCACGGCCGGGGCGTCGGCCGAGACCGCGTTGGTCTTCGGCGAGCTGTACCGGCACGGTACGGAATGGAAGTTCCGCGCCATCGGCCAGGGCTACGCCTCTGGTCTGGCGGGCATCGCGATCGACTACGGCGTCGATGTGCTGCGCGCGGACGCCGGCCCGGCCACCGCGTCCGCGTCCCTGCCCGCCGCCCACCACACTCCGGCCTCCGCCGCGCCCCAGGAGGCGCCGGACACATCGTCACCATCCGACGGGAGTTCCACCATGACCTGCTTCTTCGACCCCCACCACGGCGCCGGCACCACTTGGGTGATGTGGTCACCCCAGTGGGGAACGCCCCGCCAGGTCCAGACGTGCGGGGGCTGTGCCCAGCGGGTGCAGAGCACGCCGCCGCCCTACTACGGCGCGCCCCCGGTGGCGGACCCGCACGCCGGTTATCCGGCACCGGCTCAGCAGGGGTATCCCCAGCAGAGCCACCACCAGCAGGGGTACCCCCGGGAGGGCTATCCGCAGACGCCCGGCGAGAACCGGCCCCGCCGGTTCGGCACCGGCGCGCTGATCGGAGCCGGAGCCGCCGGTCTGGTCGGCGGCGCCCTGCTCAACGAGGCGTTCAGCGACGACGAGCACGACGACCACCACTGACGGCGAACGCTCCGTATCCGTGCGCGGCTTGGCCGGGTCGCTCCGGGGCGACCCGGCCCGTCCGGCCCCTCTGCCGGCGTGGGTCACGGGGCGGGCGCCAGGAGCTGGGTGGCCGCCAGCTGTGCGTACAGCGGGTCCCGGTCCACCAGGTCCCCGTGCGTGCCCACGGAGCGGACGCGGCCGGCCTCCATCACCACGATCCGGTCAGCGTTGATCACCGTCGACAGCCGGTGGGCGATCACCAGCACGGTGGTCTCCTGGGCCACCTCGGCGATGACCTCCCTCAGCGCCAGCTCGTTGACGGCGTCGAGCTGCGAGGTCGCCTCGTCCAGGAGCAGCAGCCGGGGCTTGCGCAGCAGGGCACGGGCGATGGCGAAGCGCTGCCGCTCGCCGCCCGACAGTGTGGAGCCGCGGTGTCCGACCGGTGTCCGCAGGCCCTCCGGGAGCCGCTCGACGAGGGCGTCGAGTCCGGCCCGCGTCAGCACCTCACGGATGTCGGCGTCCGTCGCGTCGGGTGCCGCGAAGAGCAGGTTCTCCCTGAGCGTGCCGGCCAGTACGGGGCTCTCCTGTTCCACGTACCCGATGGCTGCCCGCAGTTCGGGCAGGGGCCAGTCGCGTACGTCCTTGCCGTCGACCAGGACCCGGCCGCCGGTTGGTTCGTAGAACCTTTCGATGAGGGCGAAGACCGTCGACTTGCCCGCGCCCGAGGGGCCGACGAAGGCCGTCATCCCGGCCGCGGGCACCTCGAAGCCGACGTCATGATGGACCTCCGCGAGGTCGGCACGGTAACGGAAGGAGACGTTGTCGAAGCGGACCGTCGCCGGGCCTTCCGGCGCTGCCGGCTTCGCCGGCGGGGTGGGCTGCCGCTGAGGCGGCGGCTCGGTCGACAGCCGCTCGGCCTGCGTGATCCGGGAGATCGCGGCCGCGCCCTCCTGGTACTGGGTGGCGGCGTCGACCAGCTTGGACAGGGGCTCCATCAGGTAGAAGAGGTAGAGGAGGAAGGCGATGAGGGTGGAGACGGGAATGTCCCCGGAGGCCACCCGCGCCCCGCCGATCCCGAGCACCGCGAGGAACGCCAGCTGGACGGCGAGCTCGTCCGCCGATGAGGCCACGGCCTCCCATTTCGCGCTCTTCACACCGTGCTGCCACGCCCGGTGCGCCGCCGCCTCCACACGGGCGGCTTCCCGCGCCTCCGCTCCGGACGCCTTCACCGTGCGGAACGCGCCGAAGACCCGTTCCAGCGCGTCGGAAATCTCCCCGACCGCCTCCTGCGAACGCTCGGTGGCCCGGGCGATCCGCGGCATCACCAGTGCGGTGGCCCCGCCGATCAGCAGGAGCGCTCCGAGCGTCACACCCAGCAGTACGGCGTCCAGGGCCGCCATCATCACGAGCGCCGCGGCGAACGTCACCGCACCGGTGGCCCCGGCGACGACGGCCCGCGTGGTGACCGCGCGCAGCAGCGTCGTGTCGGAGGTGACCCGTGACATCAGATCGCCCGGCGGGATCCGGTCGACCTCCGCGAGACGCAGCCGCAGCAGCCGTCCGATCAGGGAGCGGCGCGCGGACAGCACGACCGACTCCGCCGTCCGTTCGAGCACGTAGGTGCCGAGGGCCTCGAACACCATGCCCACCAGCACCAGACCGGTGAGTGACACCAGGATCGTGGTGAGGGTCCCACCGGAGGTCAGCCGGTCCACCAGTGCCTTCGTGGCCAGCGGCTGGAGCAGCGCGCCCGCGGATCCGGCCAGGGCGCACAGCAGGCCGAGCGCGATGGCCCACCGCTGCGGCCGGGCATGCGCGTACAGCGCCTTGAGGGTTTGGCGCGTGGTCAGGTGCTCAGCGTCCTTCGGTGACGGGTCGGGTGCGGTGTTCACGTAGTTTCTCTCTCTTACGGTCTGCCGGGCGTCGGCCCGTCCGGGATGGCCTGCGGCCCACTTGTCAGGCTGCGCTGGCGCGCCCGGTCAGCTCCCGGCGCAGGAGCAGGAGCGCCCGGTGCAGGGTGCTTTTGACCGTGCCCGGGGAGACGCCCAGTGCCCCGGCGGTTTCCTCGGTGCTGAGCTGTGCCCAGTACCGCAGCACCACCACGTCGCGCTGCCTGGTACTGAGCACCCTCAGGAGGTCCAGCAGTTCGGCCCGGTCCAGGAGCTGGTCCGTGCCGCTTTCCGCGGGGCGTTCCGGCGGGCGCTCCATCGGCACCTCGTCCGTGGTACGGGCGCGCCACCAGTCGGTCCGTACGCTGATCATGACGCGGCGGAGGTAGCCGTCGGCGAGGGACTTGTCGGCGATGCCGTCCCAGCGCTCATGGGTGCGCAGGAGCGCCGTCTGGACCAGGTCCTCGGCGTCGGCCGGGTCGGGCACCAGGTGCCGGGCGGTGCGGAGCAGGGCGGGGCGCCTCATCCGGACGTACTCCGCGAAGTCCTCCGGCCGCTCAGGGCCTCCGGGTGGCCGGAGCCGGCCGGGACGGCGTGCGGCGGGGGCGGCCGGGTGGGGGACCGTGGGGTGTCGGGGCCGGCTGTTGCCCCTCACACGTGGCGGGCGACGGCCGGCAGCAGGTCCTCGAAGGTCCTGCCGCTCTCGGGCCGGCCGATGGCGACCATGTTCCACGTGTGCCCCCTGCGGACGACCTTGGCCATGATCTGGGCGGTGTGCGGGCCGCCCTCGGTGAGCGTGTAACGGGCCAGCTCCTGCCCGGTGGCATCGTCGACGAGCCGGCAGTACGCGTTCTCGATCGCCTCGAAGGTCTCGCCGCTGAAGGAGTTCACGACGAACACGATCTGGTCGGCCTGAGGCGAGACCCGCGGCAGGTCCACCCGTATGAACTCGTCGTCGCCGCCGCCCGTGCCCGTGTTGCCGGTCCGGTTGTCGCCGGAGTGCTCCACCGCGCGGTCGTCGCTGAGCAGGCGGTTGAAGTAGACGACGTCGATGACGCGGGCGCCGCTGAACAACACGGCCGATGCGTCGAGGTCGATGTCGCGCGGCGGCATGAACCGGCCGAGGAGTCCCTGGCGCGGGGTGGCCTGCCAGCCCAGTCCCATACGGATCAGGGTCAGGGGGCGGCCGTCGGTCTTGGTCAGGCTGATCTGCTGGCCCTTGGTGAGGTTCACCGTCATCGTGGCTGTCGATTCCCTTGGTAGGCGTGTGGACGGGTGCCCCCCGCCCGCGCACTGGCTGACGTCTCCCACCCTCGCCCGCCGTCCGAGCTGGCCGGAACACGGCAGGTGTCCGGGGGCGCCCCGCCAGGTGTCCGGCGCTTCCCCCGCCACCCGGCGGGACCATCAGACCGGCGCGGCGCCCCCGCTGGTACGCGCCGGTCACGCTCCCGGGCTGCCGTCTGCCCGTACGTGCGTCTTGGCGAGCGGCCGGGCGGCGGAGGCCGAGGCCGGGGACGGGGACGGGGACGGGGTAGGAGGGGCCAGCAGCCGGGCCATGGCCATGGAACCGCCGCCGTGGAGCAGGACACTGCCGAGCACGGCGAGCGTCATGGCGTCCAGGGCGGTGTCGGCGTAGAGCCCGAGCGGAAGGGCGTTGAAGGCGAGCAGGCCGAACACGATGGAGGTGGTGCCCCGTGGTCCGAGCGCGCCGACCATGAGCCGTTCACGCCGGCTGAACCGAGAGCCCAGGAAGGCGAGCGCGATCGGCAGGATCCGCACGACGGTGAGTGCCGCCCCGCACAGCAGGAGTACGCGCCATTCGACGCCCTCGCTCAGCGCGAGGACCACGGCGTTCCCGAAGAAGAACCACATGATCATGGTCATCAGGGAGCTGGTGTCCTCGACGAGCTGGAAGTCCGAGGCGGCGGGGGCTGAAGCCCCGTGCCGACGGACCGGTGCCTGCCGTACGCAGCGGAAGGCGATGCCGCAGACGAACGCGGCCACGAAGCCGTTCCCGTCCACCGCCACCGTCGTGGTGTAGGTGAGCAGCGGTGTGATCAAGGCGAGGATCCGCCTCGACTGCTCGGTCATCCAGCCGGCGCGGTCGGCCGCGTTCATCAGCCACGCGACGAGCGCCCCCAGCAGGATGCCGACGAGGAGCGCTTTCACCGCGAACGGCACGACTGTGGCCAACGCCTCCAGGGGGGTGCGCGCCTGGGACTTCGACCCGGCGAGTATCACCGCGAACAGGAAGAGGGGGGAGACGATCCCGTCGTTGTAGCCGCTTTCCACGTTGAGGACGCTGCGCACCCGCTCCGGGATGCGCCGATCGCGCACGAGGAGGTCGGCGGGGGCGAAGTCGGTCGGCACGATGATGCACGCGATCAGCAGGAGCACCGCCAGCGGCAGCCCCGGCAACAGCCACGTCCCCAGCGCGACGGTGAGGATCAGGCTCAGGGGCAGTGCCACCAGCAGGGCCCGGGCGGCCGAACCGGGATCACGGCCGAACAGCCGCCCGCCCGGCAGTTCCGTGGCGTCGACGAACAGGAGGACGGCCAGAATCACCTCCACCACCCGCAGGGCGATCTCCGAGTTGAGCGCGGCCGCGATCTGGCTCTGCGTGAACACGCCGGTGACGACACCGGCGAGCACCAGGACCATGGGCGCCCGCACATGACGGCCTTCCAGCCGTCTGGCGACGAGCGCCCACCCGGCCACCACCGCAGTGATCACGATCAGGACGAAGGTCATCGGAAACCCGCTTCGCGAACTTCGGAGGGAACGGCCGGGAGCTCTTGCGCCCGAGCCGGCGGAAGGGCCCGCGGGGCCGGGGCGGGCCTTGACGGCCGATGGCCCCGGCCCGGCGTCATCGGATGTACTTCGCCGGCTTGGTGGCGGCGTGGAGCAACGCCTCCAGCGGTCCGCGGCGGAAGAAGCGGGACCAGAGCGCGGCGAACACGATCGCCCCGAGGATGAACAGGAGCACCGGTACCCAGGACGTCTGGCTGCTTTCGCCGGCCGATACGCCGAGCAGGGACTGCACGAGGAAGTGGCCGACGTAGGCCGTCAGGGACATGGTGCCCACGGCGATGACCGGAGCGGCCAGGCGGCGCAGCCGCGGCAGCCGGTCCATCAACACGGTCGCGCCCACGATGACGAGGATCGCGACGCCCACGCTGCCGGTGATGTCGAACGTGGTGCCGGTATGCGGCCCGGCGGACAGCAGGTCCGAGGCCGCCCCGTGCGAGCCGAAGGTCCCACCGGCCGAGGACGCCGCCTCGGAGCCGGTGGACGACGTCCCGTCCTCCGCGCTGCTGCGCAGCGCGTCCTTGCCGGCCAGCAGCAGGGACAGCCCGTAGGCGCTCGCGGTCAGGGCCGCACCGAGCGCGGCCAGGCGCCGCTGGACGGGTGGGGCGGACAGGTCGAGGCGGGCGAGCGCCATACCGGCGACCACGAACGACATCCAGGTGATCGTCGGGTAGAAGCCGGTCAGCAGCAGGTCGAGCATCCCCACCTCGCTGAGGCTCTTCAGCGGGTCGTAGGCGTTGATGCCCTGCTGGACGGACTCGCTGAGCAGTGAGTTCAGGACGAACGCCAGCTGCGGTGTGACCAGCGCGAGCCCGGCCGCGACCGCCGCGAGCGTCCCGGCGCGCAGGCGCAGCAGGGGCAGGGCGAGGAGGAAGTAGACGCCGTAGAAGCCAAGGATGATCACGCCGCCGTACTGCATCGCCAGTACAGTGCCCAGCGCGAGCAGGACCACGGCGCGGATCGCGATCCGCGCCTTCGCCTGCCGGCCCGCCAGGCCGCTCTTCGGTTCGCGGCGGCCGGCGATCAGCATCAGGGAGAACCCGGCGAGGGTGGCGAACAGGACCGACGAGTGGCCGTCGGCCAGGTACCGCACCCAGGTGCCGGCGCCGTGCGTGGCCGACAGCACCGGGCCGATGTGGACGATGTACATGCCGAACACCGCCAGCGCCCGGGCCAGGTCCACCCCGACCAGGCGTCCCGTCGAGGGCCCGTCCGGGGCCGCCCCGGCCGACGAGGGCGAGGTGCGGGAGCGGGGGCGCGCAGGCGGGTTCTCCCGCTGAGCCGGTGTCCCCTGCGGCGGCTGTGTCTGTGTCATAGGGGCAATCTCCCGGTGCCGTACGCAGCCGGGCCATCCGGCAGGCTCCGGTGACACCCCCGCCGAGCGGCCACAGCCACCCCGCCGACCGGCGGCCGGCGTGCAGCACCAGAGGCCCGGCAGACGCCGTCCGGCGGGTCTCCACCGTCGGGCCGGCGGGTCGCCACCGTCGGCCGCCGAGGGGCCGGGGCGCACCCCCCGAACGGCTGGAGCGGGTCCGCCGGGTGTCCGGGGTCCGTCGGTGATCGCACCACCGCGTAGCCTGCCGGGCGTACGGTCGACGTCAGGCGCACGCCGTACGGGACGGCGGAGCCCCGCCCAGGTGGTGCGGGGCGCCGGCCAGCGGGACAGAGCAGACGAGTGTGAGGCGGGACGCCGGTGATCCGGGTAGTGGTGGTGGACGACGAGGCTCTGGTGCGGTCCGGGTTCCGGATGATCCTGAACGCGTCCGACGGCATCGAGGTCGTGGCGACGGCGGACGGGGCGGGGGCGGCCGAGGTCGTCAGGCGTGAGCTGCCGGACGTCGTGCTCCTGGACATCCGCATGCCGGACGTGGACGGTCTGACCGTGCTGCGGCAGATCCAGGAACTGCCCGCGCCCCCGCACGTGGCCATGCTGACCACGTTCGACACCGACGACTACATCCTGACCGCGCTGCGCTCGGGGGCCTCCGGCTTCCTGCTCAAGGACACCGAGCCCGAACAGCTCGCCCAGCTGGTGCGCACCCTGGCCGCGGGCGGGGTGGTGATGTCGCCCAAAGCCTCCCGCGCGCTGCTGCGCGGCCACCCGGGGGCGGGAGCGCCCCAGGACGCGGACGTGGCCCGCGTCGGCCTGCTCAGCGAACGGGAGCGCGACGTCCTCGTCCTGGTCGCGGAGGGCCTGTCCAACGCGGACATCGGCACGCGCATCCATCTGAGCGTGGGCACCGTCAAGGACCACGTCAGCTCGATCCTGACCAAACTGCGGGTCACCAGCCGGGTCCAGGCCGCGCTCTTGGCCGAGCGGTCCGGCCTGCTCAGCCACCACGACGAGGGGGGCGGCGCGACTTGGGAGACCGGACGATGAGCACGGGCGGGGCGCTCTGGCGGCGCGTGCCGCCCTGGGCCGTGGACACGGTCCTGGTGGCGCTGGCCGGGCTCGACGCCTGGATCAACCTCTTCGGCGAGGGCGCCCCTGTGATGTGGGCCTGCGTCGCCGTGGGCTGCGCCGGACTGTTCCTGCGCAGGCGCTTCCCGCTGGCCGTCTTCCTGCTGACGCTTCCCATGACCCTGTTCATGGACGTGGCGGTCGCCCCGATCGCCGCCCTCTACACCTTGGCCGCATCCACCCGCAACCGCCCCCTGCTGGCCGGCTGCGCCCTGCTGAACGCGGCCGCGGACACCCTCGCCTGGCCGCTGTCCCACACGTTCACCGGCGACCGGGCCTGGACGCTCGTCCAGTTCGTCTACACCCTGGCCACAGCCTTCGCCCCCGTGCTGTTCGGCCAGCTCGTCCAGGCCAGGCGCGACGTGGCCCGCCAGCTCGTCGAGGTCGAAGAAGCCCGGGAACACGAGCGCGTCCTGCACGCCCAGAACGTCCTCGCCCGCGAACGCGCCCAGTTGGCCCGCGAGATGCACGACGTCGTCTCCCACCAGGTCAGCCTCATCGCCGTCCAGGCCGGAGCCCTCCAGGTCGCCGCGAAGGACGCCGACGCCCGTGAGGGTGCCCGCGCCATCCGTACCCTGAGCGCGAAGACCCTCGACGAACTGCGCCACATGGTCACCCTGCTGCGCGCCTCCGGTGGCAGGGAAACCGAACTCACCCCCCAGCCCACCCTCGCCGACCTCCAGCAGCTCATCGCCAACAGCGGCATCGAGACCACGCTGACCGGCGCGTTGCCGCCGCACATCGGCACGACCGCCCAGCGCACCGTCTACCGGACCGTCCAGGAAGCGCTCACCAACGTCCGCAAGCACGCCCCCGGCGCCCGCGCCGACGTACGGCTGTGGCACGACGCGCACCACTTCGGCGTCACCGTCACCAACACCGCCCCCACCCGCCCGTCGGTCCCCCTGCCCAGCGCCCGCCACGGCCTCATCGGCCTGAAGGAACGCGCCGAACTGCTCCACGGCACCCTCACCGCCGAACCCACCCCGGAGGGCGGGTACGAGGTCGAGCTACGGGCCCCCGCCCGGCCCGACTGAAACCTCCCGTCCGACTCAGGTGCGGGAGAGCAGCGGAAGGTAGCCGCGCGACTGCCCGTCGGCGGTGGGGTGGTAGGACTCGTCGACGGGGAACGTCACGCTGTGCAGCCAGGGGTGGGGGTCGCCGGAGCAGATCTCGTGCCCGGCGAAGGTGGAGTTGGCGTCCCCGAACGCGAAGCCGTGGCGCGCCGCGGCCTTGGCCGTGAGGGTGTTGAGGTGGTCCTCGGCCTGGTTGATCGCCGTCCGCTTCCGCTCGCTCAGGCCCCCGAGGCAACCGCCTTGCAGCTTGTACAGGCGCGGGTACCCGAGCACCAGGACGCGGGCGCCGGGGGCGCGGCGGCCGATGGCGTCGTACAGCTTGTCCAGCTTGCCGGGCAGGACGCCCGCGATGTAGGCGCGAGCCTCGTTCACGCGCTCGATGCACGAGTCGTCACGGCTGAGGACACAGTCCTGCATGACCTCTTTGAACCCGGCGTCGTTGGCCCCCGCCGTGATGCTGACGAGCCCGGTCTGCCGGGAGAGCGGCCCGAGCTGTGTGTTGAGGACGTCCTCGGTGGTGGCGCCGAAACAGGCGGTGAAGGAGAAGGGTTCGGCGGGGTGCGCCTTGGCCCACAGGGCGGGGTAGGCCCCGGCACTGCGCCGGCACTGCCCGCTGCCCGAGTCGTAGGCGCCGGCGCCGACCCCGGCGGAGTAGGAGTCGCCGAGGGCGACGTATCCGGCGGACGGGCTGGAGGCCACCGCGGTGGTGGTCGCGGTGCCGGTGAGGAGGAACGCCATGCATGCGCTGAGGAGAGCAGCGAGAGGCTTGCATCGGGGAGCACGGTCCTGGGCGATCATGACCCACCAACGAGACGGGCTCCGGGCTGGAAACGGTCGCTGTGGACCGGTGTGGCGGCTCACGTTGCCAAAGGTGACCCTCGCCAGTGGGCCCGCTTCGGCCGGCCTCGGCCAGCTCCTCACAGAGCGCTGAGCGGCGGGGAACGGACCGGACAAGCCTGCGTTCGCCCCAAATCCACGAGCGGCCCGCCTGCCGGAACACGGCTGTCGCCGCGGCTGAGGCCCGGTCCCAGAGCGCGTCCGGTGCGTCTGCGGGTCCGCCGAGCCCTGGCCGGCGTCGCCGGCAGGACGACGGTGGGGTGCGGCGGCCGCTTCGTCAGGCGGGGCGGCCCTGGAGGAAGCGGTGCAGGATGAGGTGGAGGGTGGGGAGTTGTTCGGCCGGGCGGAAGGACGGGTCCGTGGCGGCGCTGGTATAGAGCGAGGCGATGAGCGCGAGGACCCAGGTGGCCGTGTCGTCCGGGTCGAGGCCCGGGTCCATCCGCCCGGCGGCGGCGGCCCGCGTCAAGAGGGTGCTCACCGCCGCGTGTTCGGTGGCGTTGTCGCGGCTCAGCAGTGCCTCAAGCTCCGGGTCGCGGTACGCCTGGACCATGGCCTCCATGACCAGGTGCGGGACGAGCGGCTCCACGGCGGCCTCGGCGAGCAGGTCGACCGTCTCCAGTAGCGCTTCCCACGGATCGTCGGCCGCCTGCGCCCGGGCGAGGCGTTCTGCCTTCTCCTCCCGGTCGCCGTCGAAGACGGCGAGGAAGATCGCCCGTTTGTTCGGGAAGTAGTGGAAGAGGTTCCCGGCGCTCATCCCGACCGCCTTGCAGATGTCCGCGGTCGTCGTGCGCTCGAAGCCCTTGGCCGCGAAGAGGGCGGCCGCGGCGTTCACGATGCGCCGGCGCTGGGCCTGGTGCTTGACCGGGTCGACGGTCCTCACGTTGTCGGCGTCCTTCCTTCGGGGTGCTGATCCTGCCTCATCCTCGCGGAGGATTCATAGACCGAGCACTCGGTTTATGTTGAGGGCGAAGTCCGATCGTCTTGATGAGTGAAGGGAACCTTTCGTGGACAGCGCCGCCCCGCCCGCCCCGAAGCCGGCCGTGCTCCGGAGGCTGTTACCGGCCCTGGGACTCCTCGTACTCGCTCCGGTCTGCGCCGAGTACCTGATCGGGTACGACCAGATCATCGGCCGCCCGCTGGAGTTGCTGACCGGCCTGCTCGTCCTGGCCCCGCTCTACGGCACCGTCGCCGTGCTCATCCGCGAGACCGCGCGCAGGACGGGGCGCGGGTGGCCGACGATCCTGCTGCTGGGCGCGGCGTTCGGGCTGATCGAGGCGGGGCTGGTCGACCAGAGCCTCTTCAACCCCGACTTCGTGGACGAGCCGTCGTGGGACCGGGATCGGATGCCGACGTACGTCCCCGTTCTCGGTGTGAGCGTCAAGCAGTTGCTGGGGTTCGTCGCGGGGCATGTGATCTGGAGTTTCGCCGCGCCGATCGCCGTGGTGGAGGCGTGCGTTCCGCGGCTTGCGCGCCGGCCGTGGCTCGGCCGTGCGGGGACGGTGGTGGTGGCCGTGCTGTACGTGCTGGCGGTGGTGGTGTTCACCCATGAGCACACGCGGAGGTTCATGGCGAGTCCCGTCGAGCTCGGGGTGACGGCGGCGGCCGTGCTCACGCTCGTCGCCGCGGCGTTCGCCGTACCGCGCCGAGTCGCCGTCGCGTCCCGGCGGGCCGTGCCCCCCTGGGTGGCCGGGGGCGCCGCCGTGGTCCTGCTGGCCGCGCACCAGCTGTCGTCTCCGACCTGGACCGGAGCCGCCCTGGACGCCGTCGTCCTGGCGCTCGGCGGGGGTCTGCTGCTGTGGTGCTCCCGTGCTGCGGGGTGGGGCGGCCATCACGTGCTGGCCGTCGCGGGTGCCGCGCTGGTGGTCAACGCGGGGCTGTCGTTCGCGGTGGATCCCTTGGGGGAGGTGTCCCTCACCGTCAAGTACACGGTGAACGCCGCGCTCACGGTGGCGGTGCTGGTACTGCTGGCGGGTGCGCATCTGCGGGTGCGCCGGGCGGGTCGGCCGGCAGGTCCGCCTCTTCCCGGGCCTTGAAGCTCATCAGGAGCATGTCCCGGTGGCCGGACGCCGCAGCTCCGGCCACGGAGACCGGGGTGACGTCATGGAGGATGCGGGCGTCCTCGGCGTAGAGGCTGTCCAGCGGGGACCGGAAGGTGGTGGTGGCGATCGGTGGGCCTTCCGGGGTCGTGTAGAGGACCGTGTGGCCGCCCTTCACGTTCGTGCGGCCGATGTGGTGGAGGGCGATGTAGTCGAAGCCGTCGCGGTGGCGGCCTTCGGGGGACGGCTCGCCCCGGGCTCCGGCGATCGCGGTGACCCTGATCAGATGGGCGTCGACCTCCCAGAACGACGGAGCCCGCCCTGCGCACTGGTCGAAGGTCAGGGCGTTGTGGTGGGTCAGGGCGTGGAAGAAGGGGTTGTCGGCCTCGTGGTCGCGGAAGGGGGCGAAGTGCCGGATCCGGCCGCCGATCAGCGGGTTCGCCTCGGCGCTCTGGTGGTAACCGGCGTCGGGGACACGCACGAGTACGTGTCCCCGGCGCCGGGAGTACAGGAACTTGGCGTGCCGGCGGCGGCGGTAGGTGCCGTGGTCCGGCAGGTAGCCGTCGGGCGGCAGGTCGTCCCAGGCCTCACGGAACCTCCGGAAGGCGCGGGCGCAGTCCGGGTCCAGCCTGAAGTCGGCACCCCGGACGAACCGGTATCCCTGACCCGCGAGGGAACCCTCGAGGTCCACCGTGACGTCCACCCTCACCCGCCCTCACGCACCTTCCGGTTCCTGGGAACGCTGGTGCGGCAGGGTGGTGCCCTCGAACTCGCCGCGCGAGAAGTACAGGTCGGTGATCGTGGGGTGCCAGGCCAGGTGGCTGAGGTGGTAGGCGCGCAGGACCGGGCTGAGGGCGAACATCGAGCCGACGTAGTCCGCCCAGGCCTGACGGTCGACCTCCGTGATCCCCTCTCGCCTGTGCCAGATCCATTCGAAGACGTCGAGCATGAGCTCGGCCACGGCGTGCGCCCGGTGGTAGTCGGGGTCGTCCCGGGTGAGCGACTTGCCGTCGTAGAAGTAAGGACGGACCTGCGGGTATTCCACGAACACCAGGTTGAGCTGCATGAAGAGGTCGGTCCCGGAGTGGTACGAGGCGGATTCGTGGCTCCTGGCGGCGGTCTGGTGGCTCTTCGACGCGGAGTTCTGGGCGAAAACGCTCGCGCCGATCGAAATGGCGACGGCGAGCAGGGCTATGAGGTCAGACGTCTGCATCAGGCCCCCCTGGTCCTGGTCCGACGCGCCAGGATGACCAGGGCCGGAGTGGGATTCGAGGGCGCGCGGAGGGCGCGCGGAGGCTCCGGAGGCGCGCAGGACAGAACGAGGCGTTCAGAAGCGGTGACGTGTGGCTTCGACGATCTCCGCCGGGGTCCGGCCCGCGAAGAGCGTGTCCTCCGCGCGGCGGACGGCGAGAACCGCGTCGAGGAGGCGTTCGCCCATGGCCCGCCGGAGCAGCGCGGACTTCTCCAGGTGCCCGATCGAGGCGGTGAGGGTGTCGGGGAGGCGCCGGACGCGGAGACGTTCGAGGACGGCGGGCGGCGCGGAGGCCGGGTCGGCCGTGTACTCGGAGGGAAGCCGTAGCCCTTCGTCGACTCCCGCGAGCCCGGCGGCGAGGACCGCGCCGACGACCAGGTACGGGTTGGCCGCCTGGTCGAAACATTTGACCTCGGCGTTGGCGCTGTCGGCGGCTGCGTGCGGACTCGTGACCAGACGCAGCGCGGCCTCGCGGTTCTCCCGGCCCCAGCACTGGTAGGCGCCCGCCCACTGGGAGGGAATCAGCCTCAGGTAGCTGGCGGGGCTCGGGCAGCCGATCGCCGTCAGGGCGGGCAGGTGTTCGAGGATCCCGGCGAGGAAGGCCTCGCCTTCACGGGTCATGCCGTACGGGCCGGTGCCGCCGTGCAGCAGATTGGAACCCGACCGCCAGGGGCTGAGGTGGAGGTGGCCGCCATTGCCCGCGCCGGATGGTGTGGTGAGGGGGGCGAAGGAGGACAGCAGCCCGTGGCGGACGGAGAGGGCGCGCACGGAGTGGCGTACGAGGACGGCGGTGTCGGCGGCGTCCACGGGGGACTCGGGTGCGGTGGAGACTTCGTACTGGCCCGTCTCGTACTCCGGGTGGATCTGGAGGAGGTCGATCCGCTGGTCGGCGAGGACGTTCGCGATGTCGAGGAGGTAGGGTCCGGATCCGGCGAGACGGGCGAGTCCGTATGCGGGCCCGGGCCCGCTGCGGCCGGACAGCGAGGGAGCGGCGCGGGGGTCCTCCTCCACGGTCCACTCGGTTTCGAAGCCCATCCGGAGCTCGATGCCGCGGGCCTGCGCTTCGCGGGTCATGCGGCGGGCGAAGGAACGCTGGCAGCCCTCGTACGGTGTGCCGTCCTGGCGGTAGCGGTCCGCCGGCGCCCAGGCCCAGCCGGGCTGCGCGCCGAGCGGGGTCAGCCGGGTGAGGTCGGGGCGCAGCCGGAGATCCCCCACGGGGCCGTCGAAGCCGGGGCCGCCGGCCCTGGAGTCGTCGACGAGGAAGGTGTCGAAGACGGGGGCCATGCCCACGCCCCACTGGTCGGCGTGCTCCAGGCGGTGGACGGGGACCGCCTTGACCCGGCTGATACCGGCGTTGTCCACCCAGCTCAGTGCCACCACACGCACACCCCGGCCACCGTCCGCGCTTTCGCTCATGTCCTGCATGATCCTGCGCGGCGGGGCCGCTGGAAAGGTCGCGTTCCGCGACGGGCGGGGATCACGGCGCGCAGGGTCGGGAGCGGCCGGGGGGCGAGGTGTGGGCCTCGGGCGCATACCTTTGGGGGCTGGGGTTTGACGCCGCACTCGGCGGATCGCTCCTCGAAGGAGGGTGGGAATGGGGCTCATGGACGCGGACCACACGGGGCTGGTCGTCGCGGCGCAGGCCGGTGACGAGCGGGCGCGGGAGGATCTGATCGCCGCCTACCTGCCGTTGGTCTACAACATCGTCAGGCGGGCGCTGAGCGCCGACGCCGACGCCGACGACGTCGTCCAGGAGACCCTGCTGCGCGCGGTGCGCGACCTGCCTGCCCTGCGTGCCCCCGAGAGCTTCCGGTCCTGGCTGGTGGCGATCACGCTCCGTCAGATCACCACGCACTGGCAGCGGCACCGCGCCCTCGTCGACCGGAGCGCGGACATCGACGAGGCGCTGCCGATACCGGCGGCCGGCGCCGAACCCGAGGACGCGACGATCCTGCGTCTGCGGATGTCGGACGAGCGCCGTCGGGTCGTCGAGGCCGGCCGTTGGCTCGACCCCGACCACCGGGTGCTGCTGTCGCTGTGGTGGCAGGAGTGCGCCGGCCTGCTGAGCCGTGACGACCTCGCCGCCGCGACGGGCCTCACCGTCGCCCACGCGGGCGTGCGCCTGCAACGTATGCGCGAGCAGCTCGACCTGAGCCGGACGATCGTCGCCGCGCTGGAAGCCCGCCCGCGCTGTCCGGGGTTGGACGAGACCGTCGCCGGCTGGGACGGTCTCCGTGCACCGGTGTGGCGCAAGCGGATCGCGCGGCACACCCGCGACTGCCAGGTCTGCCTGGCGACGACGACGCAGCGTGTGCCCGCCGACGAACTGCTGCTGCTGACCCTCACACCGCTGGCCGTCCCGGCCGGGCTCGTCGCCGCGCTGGCCGCCAAGGGCCTGCTGTCGGGTGCGGCCGCGAGTTCCGCCGGGCTCGCCATGGCGCCCGCCGCCGCCGGCACGGCGACGGGGGGAGGCGGTCTGCACGGCGCGCTGGGCGGCACGCTGCACGCGGTGACCGCTCATCCGCTGCTGAGCCTCGCCGCCGGCGCGGTGCTCGTCGCGGGGACCGCCACCTACGCGGCCTGGCCCGCACCGGAGCACCGGGAGCCCGGTGTCACCGCCGCCCGCACGGCCGGCGATCCCACGCCCGTCCCCTCGCCCACCGCCACCGCGTCGGCCGGCCCGTCCCCGTCCGCGCCCCCGTCGCCGTCCCCGTCCCCGTCCCCGGTGAGTCCGTCCGCCGTCGCGGGCACTGTTCCGCTGGGCGCGCAGTCGCTGGAGTCCGTGGACGAACCGGGGCTGTACCTCTCGTATGCCGACGACTTCGCGACGCTCGGCCGGGTTTCCGCCTCCAGCAGCGCCCAGACACGCAAGCAGGTCACGTTCACGGTCGTCCGGGGGCTGGCCGACACCCGGTGTGTGACCTTCCGCGCAGCCGACGGCCGCTTCCTCCGCCATCGTGATCTGCGCCTCCAGCTGAGCACCGACGACGGCAGCGAACTCTTCCGGGAGGACGCCACCTTCTGTCCGCGCCCCGCGGCGGTCGCGGGGGCGGTGACCCTGCACGCGCACAACTACCCGGGATCGGTCCTCCGGCACCGCGACGGCGGCATCTGGCTCGATGGCTCCGACGGCACGCGGACCTTCGCCGGACAGGCTTCCTTCATCGTGCGCAAGGCCCAGGGCTGAGAACCGTTCCCCGGGCCCCTCCCCGGGGACGACCAGGCGGGCGGGCCCGTCATAACACTTTCCGCCTGCGAGATGCATCACCGGGCGATCGTCCGGGCGGGGCGACTTTTTCGTTACGAGGCCATGCGTTCGGAAGCCTCCACTTCGTGGGGTTTCCTTTCCGCCGCTCACCACAAGGTGCCGGCGCGGAAGGTTCCCCGGCTTCCACCGTACGCATCGCCTGAAGAAAGCCTTCCCATGACGCGACACACCCCCCGACCCCCGGCGCCCGATCCGCACACGACCACGTCACCCCAGGCGGCCCGTGACCCCCGAGGTGAATCATGAAGGGCACGCACCGGCTCACCCGGCGGCGCCGGACCGTGACGACAGCGCTGGCGGCCGCCGCGCTGGTGGCGGGCGTCGTGACGCTCCTGCCGGGCTCTGCCGGAGCCGCGACCCCCCTGGGCTCCCAGGCCGCCCCCTCGGGCCGGTACTTCGGCACCGCCGTCGCCGCCGGCAGGCTGGGCGACTCGGCGTACTCCACGATCCTGGACCGGGAATTCAACATGGTCACCCCGGAGAACGAGATGAAGTGGGACGCCACCGAACCGTCCCGCGGCAACTTCACCTTCGCCGGCGCCGACCGGATCGTCGACCATGCCGCGGCACACGGCCAGCGCCTGCGCGGCCACACCGCGGTCTGGCACTCGCAACTCCCGTCCTGGGTCAAATCCATCGGTGACGCGAACACGCTGCGCAGCGTGATGAACAACCACATCACCGCCCTGATGACCCACTACAAGGGCAAGGTCTACGCCTGGGACGTGGTCAACGAGGCCTTCGCCGACGGCTCCACCCAGCACCGCGACTCGGTGTTCCAGAACGTGCTGGGCAACGGCTTCATCGAGGAAGCGTTCCGCACGGCCCGGGCCGCCGACCCCTCGGCCAAGCTCTGCTACAACGACTACAACATCGAGAACTGGTCGGACGCCAAGACCCAGGGCGTCTACAGCATGGTCAAGGACTTCAAGTCCCGCGGCGTGCCGATCGACTGCGTCGGGTTCCAGAGTCACTTCGGCCCCGGCGGGCCGCCGTCCAGCCTCCGGACCACCCTCTCCGGCTTCGCCGCCCTCGGCGTCGACGTCCAGCTCACCGAGCTGGACATCGCCCAGGCCTCACCCGCCCACTACGCCGACACGGTCAAGGCCTGCCTGTCCGTGGCCCGGTGCACCGGCATCACGGTGTGGGGCATCCGCGACAGCGACTCCTGGCGTCGCGGCGAGAGCCCCCTGCTGTTCGACGACAACGGCAGGCCCAAGGCCGCCTACACCGCCGTCGTGAACGCCCTCAAGGCCGCCACCGGCGGCGCCGGCGGTACCGGTACCGGTACCGGGGCGATCAAGGGCGTCGCCTCCGGCCGGTGCATCGACATCGACAACTCCAGCACCGTCAACGGCACGCAGGCCCAGCTGTGGGACTGCAACGGGCAGACCAACCAGCGCTGGACCTACACCGCCGGCAAGCAGCTGATGGTCTACGGCAACAAGTGCCTGAGCGCCAAGGCCAACGGCACCGTCAACGGCACCGCGGTGGTCATCGGGGACTGCACCGGCGGCACCGGCCAGCAGTGGAACGTCAACCCCGACGGCTCGATCGCCGGCGTCCAGTCCGGGCTGTGCCTCGACGCCGTCGGCGCGGGCACCGCCAACCGCACCAGGATCCAGCTGTACGCCTGCTGGTCCGGCGGCGGCAACCAGAAGTGGACCGGCCCGTCCGGGACGCCCGCCCCGACGACGCCGGCACCGACGGGCGGCACCTGTGCCCTTCCGTCGACGTACCGCTGGACGTCGACGGGTGCGCTGGCGCAGCCGGCGAACGGATGGGCGTCCCTGAAGGACTTCACCACCGTGACGTACAACGGCAAGCACCTGGTCTACGGGTCGGACTTCTCGGGATCGTCGTACGGGTCGATGATGTTCGGTCCCTTCACGAACTGGCCGGACATGGCGTCGGCCGCCCAGACCGGGATGAACCAGGCCGCGGTGGCGCCCACGCTGTTCTACTTCGCACCCAAGAAGATCTGGGTGCTGGCGTACCAGTGGGGTCCGTGGCCCTTCATCTACCGCACGTCGAGCGACCCGGCCAACCCCAACGGCTGGTCCGCGCCGCAGCCGCTGTTCACCGGCAGCATCCCCCGCACCGAGTCCCCCACCGGCCCGATCGACCAGACCCTGATCGCCGACGACAAGAACATGTACCTGTTCTTCGCCGGGGACAACGGCAGGATCTACCGGGCGAGCATGCCGATCGGGAACTTCCCGGGCAGCTTCGGCTCCTCGTACACGACCGTCATGAGCGACACGCCGGACAACCTGTTCGAGGCGCCGCAGGTCTACAAGGTCCAGGGCCAGAACCAGTACCTCATGATCGTCGAGGCCAAGGGCGCGCACCAGGTCCGCTACTTCCGCTCGTTCACGGCCCCCGGCCTGAACGGTCCGTGGACCCCGCAGGCCGCGAGCGAGGGCAACCCCTTCGCGGGCAAGGCCAACAGCGGCGCCGGCTGGACGAACGACATCAGCCACGGTGACCTGGTCCGCGACAACCCCGACCAGACCATGACCATCGACCCCTGCCACCTGCAGTTCCTCTACCAGGGCAAGTCCCCGGCGGCGGGCGGCGACTACGACCGGCTGCCGTACCGGCCGGGTGTCCTCACCCTGCAGCGCTGACCTGCCCCGATCCACGGTGATACGCAAGGAGAACACCTCCCCATGAACAACCCCACGCACAACGGGCGCCGCGGGCGTCACCGCCGCCGCTGGGCCGGGACCGGACTGCTGCTCGGCGTGCCCGCCGTCCTCGTGCCGTATCTGCTGTTTGTGCAGGACGACTCGCAGGCCGCGACGGTCGACGGCGACGCCTACTACCGGCTGGTCTCCGTACGCAGCGGCAAGGTGCTGGACGTCAACGCCTTCTCCACCGCCGACGGCACCCGCGTCCAGCAGTGGACCGACCAGAACACCGCCAACCAGCAGTGGAGGCTGCGCCCCACCGGGGACGGCTTCTACGAGCTGGTGAACCGCAACAGCGGCAAGGTCCTGGGCATAGCGGAGGACTCGACCGGCCAGGCGGCCGCCGCCGAGCAGCAGAGCGACACCTCCTCCGCCTCCCAGGAGTGGCGGATCGACGAGGTGAGCGGTTCCGACGCCGTCGTCCTCACCTCCCGCAGGAGCGGCCAGGTCCTGGACGTCTCCGGGGGCTCCGCGGCCGATGGCGCGGCCGTCATCCAGTATCCCGGCCACGGCGGCACCAACCAGCAGTGGAAGCTGGTGAAGGCGGCCGGGGCCCAGGCGCCCGGATCCGGACCGTACACGTGGCGCAACGCCCAGGTGGTGGGCGGCGGTTACGTCACCGGGCTGGTGTTCAACCCGCGGGAGAAGGGCCTGCTGTACGCGCGGACCGACATGGGCGGCGCCTACCGCTGGGACGCCGGCGCCGAGCAGTGGGTCCCGCTGACCGACTGGATCGGCGAGAAGGACTGGAACCTGCTGGGCATCGACGCGCTGGCCACCGACCCGGTGGACCCGGGCCGGCTCTACCTCGCGGCGGGCACCTACACCAACGACTGGGCCGGCAACGGGGCGATCCTGCGCTCCACCGACCGGGGCCGCACCTTCCAGCGCACCGAGCTGCCCTTCAAGCTGGGCGGCAACGAGGACGGCCGCGGGGCCGGGGAGCGGCTGGCGGTCAACCCCTCGGACAACGGCACGCTGCTGCTGGGCACCCGTAAGAACGGCCTCTGGCGCAGCACCGACCACGGAGCGACGTGGAGCCAGGTCTCCTCGTTCCCCGTGAAGGACGGGGCGGGCAGCGGCGCGGGCATCTCCTTCGTGACGTACGGCCCCGCCGGCAGCAGGACGGTCTACGTCGGCGTCGCCGACAAGTCCACCTCCCTGTACCGCTCGACCGACGGCGGCAGCACCTGGCAGGCCGTCCCGGGGCAGCCCACCGGCCAGCTGCCGCAGCACGGCGTGCTCTCCGGTGACGGCTCGCTGTACCTGACGTACACCAACGCCCTCGGACCCAACGGCGTGACGGGGGGCTCGGTCTGGAAGCACACCCCGGCCGACGGGGCGTGGAAGAACGTCTCCCCGTCCCAGGGCGGCTACGGGTTCTCCGGTCTGGCCGTCGACCCGCGCAAGCCCTCCACGGTGATGGTCACCACCCTCGACCGCTGGTGGCCGCAGGACGAGATCTACCGGACCACCGACGGCGGAACGACCTGGAAGGCACTGGCCGGGACCTCGGTACGGGACGCTTCGGCCGCTCCGTACGTCGGTACCGGCACCGGGCACTGGATGACCGCCCTGGCCGTCGACCCCTTCGACTCCGGGCACGTGCTGTACGGCACCGGCAACGGCGTCCTGCGCAGCAAGGACGCCAACGCCTCCGACAGCGGCGGCACCAGTCACTGGAGCGTGGGCGGCGCCCGGGGGCTGGAGGAGACCGCACTGCTGGACGCGATCGCCCCGCCCGGCGGCGCCCAGGTCATCACGGCCATGGGCGACCAGGGCGGGTTCCGCCACGGCTCCCTCACCGAGGTGCCCGCCGGGCGGCTGAAGAACCCGATGATGGCCAACAGCACCGGCATCGACTTCGCCCAGTCCAACCCGGCGGTCATGGTCCGTGTCGGCAAGGGCGGCGAGAAGGACGGCGCCTGGTCCACCGACGGCGGTGTCAGCTGGAACGGCTTCGCCTCGGAGCCGGTGGGCGGCGCCGACAGCGGCCGCGTGGCGCTCTCGGCGGACGGCTCGGCCATCGTCTGGACCCAGGCCGGGCAGGTCCCGTACCGCTCGACCGACAAGGGGGCGAGCTGGTCGAGGGTCGGCGGCCTGGGCGCGGACGCCGTGGTGGTCTCCGACCGCTCCTCGGCCGCGACCTTCTACTCCCTGTCCGGCGGCACCCTCTACGCCAGCACCGACGGCGGCGCGACCTTCACCGCCCGCGCCGCCGGCCTGCCCGACGGTCGGCTCAAGGCCGTCCCGGGCATCGCCGGCGACCTGTGGATCGCGGGCGGCGCCAAGGGGCTGCTGCACTCCACCGACGGCGGCCGCACGTTCGCCGCGCTCGGCACGGTGCGGTCCGCCTCCGCCCTCGGCTTCGGCAAGGCCGCGCCGGGCGGCTCCTACCAGGCCCTGTACCTGATCGGCACCGTCAAGGAGGTCACCGGCGTCTTCCGCTCCACCGACAAGGGCGCCACCTGGCTCCGCGTCAACGACGACGCCCACCAGTGGGGCGGCATCGGAGCCGTCGGCGTCATCACCGGCGACCCCGACACCTTCGGCCGCGTCTACATCGGCACCAACGGACGCGGCCTCCAGTACGGAGACCCGTCCGTGAGCTGACGCGCGACCGGCGACCGAACAGAAGGCCGCTCCTCCCGACCGCCGCGAGACCGCGGTCGGGAGGAGCGGCTTCTGCTCATGGACCCGGTCGTGGAGGGCCGACGCGCGCGTCAGTCGACCCGAAGACCGACCGCCAGCGTCAGTTCGAGGACCCGCTGGGGCGATGCGAGATCCGGGAACAGCTCCCGCAGCTGCGACATCCGGTACCGGACCGTCTGGGGATGGACGAACAGCGCCGCCGCCACCTCGTCCCGCCTGCCCTGGTGCAGCAGCCACGCCCGCAACGTCTCCTCCAGCCGCCGCGCCGTCGCGTCGGTCAGGGCCCGCAACGGTGCGAGGGCCCGGGCGCGCAGGTCTGCGAACGCGTCCACGTCGGCGCTCAGCACCAGCTCGGGCAGGTGGTCCTCGGTGTCGCGGATATCGGAGGAGAGGGAGCGCGCGCGCACGGCTCGTGCGTACGAGGCGGACGCGCGCGTCCATGGCCGGGCCGGGCCGACCACGGCGGTGCGGTCGGTCAGCTGCCGCAGGAGATGCGACCGGTCGGCGTCGGGGACGAGCAGCACACCGGTGGCGTCCGGCAGGTCGTCGAGGACGAGGGTGCCCGGGTCGAGGGTGCGGTAGGCGGGCCGGGCCTGGACGGCGGGCAGCAGGACCGCGGTCAGCGATGCCGGAGGCTGCCACCCGGCCCGTTGGGCGGAGGCCAGCAGCACGTCCGGGCTCGCGCCGGCGAGGAGGTCGCGGGCCAGGTGTTCCAGGTGGCGCTCGTGCTCCCGGCCCCGGGCGGCCAGTTCGTCGGCGTGGCCCGCGGCGCTCGCGGCGGAGAGCTCGTCGATGTAGGCGAAGGTCAGCTCGGCGAACTTGGCGACCTCGGCGGCGGGCAGGCCTGCGGGCACGGCACCCGCTGCCAGGCATCGCCAGGCCACGCGGGCGCCGACGCGGTAGGCGCTGAGCAGGGCGTCCATCGAACGGCCGTCGCGCACCTCGCCGCGGCCCAGCTCGTAGGCCGCGTCACCGGCGTCGCCGCCCGTCGCCTTCCCGCTCGCGAGGTCCAGGTAGTGCCCCAGGGCGGTGCGGACGGCTCGGCGGATGGTGACGCCCATGCGGCCCGCGAGGGCGTTCGCGTAGGGAGGGACCTCGTCGATGATCGCCTGGACGACCTCGTCGGCGGTGCTCCTCAGCGCGGCCCGAAGTGCGGTGACCGTCGTCTCATCCAGGGCCGGTTCGGCGACCCTCCGGATGGGATGGCTCATTTTCTATTCCCTGCGAACAATCCGACTGGCCAGATTTACGTCCTACGGTCAGGACTTTACGCCTCGTGGCGCATCAAGCTGGAGTCATGACGAGTGCAGCCCTCCGCAGTAGGGCGTGGAAACTGCTGGAGATGGTCACGACGCCGCTGCTGCCGTCGGATTACCTCGACCTGGTCAGCCCGCTGCGCGCGGGCGCTGACCTGCGGGGGCGCATCGAGGCCCTGCATCCCGAGACGGGTGACGCCGCGACCGTCGTGATCAGGCCGGGACGGGGCTGGCGCGGTCACACGGCCGGCCAGTACCTGCGGATCGGGGTCGACGTCGACGGGAGGCGCCTGTGGCGTGCGTACTCCATCACGTCACCGACGAACCGCCGGGACGGCCGCGTCACGATCACCGTGAAGGCGGTCCCGGGCGGCAAGGTCAGCAATCATCTGGTCCGCAGGGCGAAACCGGGCACGCTGGTCCAGCTCGACCAGGCAGCCGGTGACTTCGTGCTGCCGGATGCCAGGCCCGCCAAGGTGCTCTACCTGACGGCCGGCAGCGGCATCACGCCGGTGATGGGCATGCTGCGGGACACCGGGTTCGACGACGTCGTCATGGTCCACTGCGCGCCACAGCCGCAGGACGTGATCTTCCGCGACGAACTGCACGACCTGGTCGCGGACGGGAAGCTGCGGCTCACCGAGGTGCACACCGACACGGACGGCAGGCTCGACATCGCCCGCCTCGACGCACTCGTGCCCGACTGGGCCGAGCGGGAGACCTGGGCGTGCGGGCCCGCGGGCCTGCTCGACGCCGCCGAAGAGCACTGGAGCCGGCACGGAATCCCGGAGCGCCTGCACACCGAACGCTTCCGCCCGGCCGTCGTCGTCGCCGGTGACGGCGGCGAGGTCAGGTTCAGCGCCACCGGCAGGACCGTCGACGCGGACGGCGCCACGCCGCTGCTGGACGTCGGCGAGGAGGCCGGCGTGCTCATGCCGTCCGGGTGCCGCATGGGCATCTGCTTCGGCTGCGTCACGCCGCTCACGGCGGGCGCCGTCCGCGACCTGCGCACCGGCGAGATCACCGAGGCCGAGCCGGGCGTCCTCATCCAGACTTGTGTGTCCGCCGCGGCGGGCCCCTGCGACATCGAACGGTAGGAGCACCTTGACCGCCATCGACCCCACGGCCCACCTGACCGCGGAGCAGATCGAGGAGCTCGGCCGCGAGCTGGACGCGATCCGCGACGAGGTGATCGCGGGCCGCGGCGAGGAAGACGCCGCCTACATCCGCAAGGTCATCTCGGCGCAGCGCAAGCTTGAGCTGGTCAGCAGGGGTGTGCTGCTGTTCTCCTTCTTCCCGCCCGCCTGGCTGATCGGCACCGCCGGGCTGTCCGTGGCGAAGATCATGGACAACATGGAGATCGGCCACAACATCCTGCACGGCCAGTGGGACTGGATGCGGGACCCGAAGATCCACTCCACCACCTGGGAGTGGGATCACGTCTCGCCGTCCGACCAGTGGAAGCACTCGCACAACGAGCTGCACCACACGTACACGAACGTGATCGGCAAGGACAACGACCTCGGCTACGGCATCATGCGCGTCGACGAGGACCAGAAGTGGCACCCGTTCCACCTCGGCCAGCCGCTGTGGAACTTCCTCAACGCCTGCTTCTTCGAGTACGGCATCGCGGCGTACGACCTGGAGCTCGGCAAGAACCTGCGGGGGCGCCGCCGCAAGAGCCCGGAGTTCCGCGCGCGGGCCAAGGCCGTGGGCCGCAAGATCCGCAAGCAGGTGCTCAAGGACTACGTGATCCACCCGCTGCTGTCGGGCCCCTCCTTCCTCCCCACGCTCGCCGCCACCTTCACCGCGAACCTGGTCCGCAACATCTGGACCCACTCGGTGATCATGTGCGGCCACTTCCCCGAGGGCGTCCAGGTCTTCGAGCGCCGGTCGATCAAGGACGAGACGCGCGGGCAGTGGTACCTGCGCCAGATGATGGGCTCGGCCAACATCAGCGGCAGCAAGGCCATGCACTTCATGACCGGCAACCTGTCGCACCAGATCGAGCACCACCTGTTCCCGGACCTGCCCAGCAACCGGTACGCCGAGGTCGCGGTGAAGGTGCGCGCGCTGTTCGAGAAGTACGAGCTGGAGTACGTCACCGGGCCGCTCCCCAAGCAGGTGTTCTCCGCGTGGCGCAAAGTCTTCCGGCTCTCACTGCCGAACAAGAAGCCCACGCTCAGGACACCGGACCGCGAGCGGGAACTCGTCGCGGCCTGACCCCGGCATGGGTTCAGCCACGGTGGAACAGGTCTGCGCCTACCCACCTGTGGTCCGGAAAAGCAGCCCGACGTCCCCACGCCGGGCGAGCAGGACACGAGGCTCCCGTGCCGTTGAGAGATGCTCGACGTCTCAACTCAACAGCACAGGAGCCTCGTTGGCTCCCCGCCCTGCCGCCCTCGACCTGCCTCATGCTCTGGTCGAGTGGGTATCGATGCTCATCGTCACCCGTGAGGGTGACCGGACAGATCGCCGCCGGCTTCGGCATATCCGCCGGGACCGCCTACGCCTACGTCACGGCCGTCGTCGATCACCTGTCCGCCGGGCACCCGGTCTGCTGCGCGTCCTGCGCGAGACGGATCCGCCACCCTGATCCGGGTCTCCCTGATCCGGCCGATCGAGGGGCTGGGCGAGAGCGCGGTGGAGCGCCGCGTGATGACACCCGTGCGGTGGCTGATGGGGATCGGGATGCTGATCGGCGCGGTCGTGGCGGGGATCGTCATCGGCGCGGTCACCCTGATGGCGCCGATCCTGCTGCGACCGGTCACCCGTCCGGGGGCATCGTCGCCGCTGAATGAGGGAGTCTGCTTCGATTTGGTGTGGGAACCGCGAGAGTGATCCGTCCGCTTCGGCATTCTTTCCAAGGACTTGATTGCGCAGCGAGCAATCTCCAGGCGCCGGACGACTGCTCAGCAGGTAAGGACATGCGAGTGAAACCAGCCAAGAAGATCAGCATCATCTGCGCTGTAGCAGCCGCGGGCGTACTCCTCGGAGGTACTGCGGCCCATGCAGACGGTGACGGAGGACTCCTCGGCCTCGGTCTCCTCGACTCCCCCTCGATCACCCTCGCCTGCTTCCCCTCGGGGCAGGTGGGGCAAGGGAACAGTTTCACCGGCAACCAAAACATCAGTTGCAGTCAGAGCGCCGAGCAGACCTCGACCCCAGCGGGCCGGCAGGGCTTCACGGGCTACGAGGTGGTGTCGACGAGTGGCGATCTGCTGCCCCACTCGCTTGGCGTCCCAGTCCAGGCGAATTGCCCCGCCGGCAAGAAGGTGACGGGCGGTGGCATCCGCTTCAATGGGTCCAGTACGAACATCGGTTCGCATGACAATGGTCCGACCGCGGACAATACCGGGTGGGTGGCAAAGTTCTTCAACACCGGGGACTCCACGTTCACGGTAACCGTCTACGCCATTTGCGCCAACGTCGGCAACTAGGTTCCGTCCGCGCGGTCATGTGCGGAGCCAGATGACGAGGGTTGCTGCGATAACGGTGCCGAGGTAGATGTTTGCGGAGTTGGTCCGCCGCCACTGGAACGTCGAGGCGCTGCACCGTGTCCGGGACCCTGCGTTCGCGGAGGATGCCTCCCGGCTACGGACCGGCAACGCGCCCCGCGCGATGGCGGCCTGGCGCAACCTGGCCATCGGCGGGCTGCAGCTTGACGGTGTCACCAACATCGCCGCCTCCTTTTCGTGTCAAGACGTGGACTCAGACCTGACGTGAAAGAATTCACTTACGGAGAGAGAGCGTCTCGCGTGACTGGATCCCACGACGACTACGACTCTGACGGAATACTGAACATTCCAATCGGCTACCAGGTCATCGATCTACCTGCGGCGCTTTCCGCATACATTCGCCGGCTCGGGCCGGGATCGCGCCCTCTGATTGATGCCACCCAAGTGTGGATCACGCAGGCAGGAGGAGAACTGAAGATGTATTTTGGAGGCCTTGAGCATGCCTCCGCCGATTAACCGCGCCGCCCTCCTTGCGCGATCAGTAGGTCACACATCGACTTGGTCAGTGGAATTCCAGTGATCTCTTCGAGCCAGTACCATTGCCCGTTCGGGTTGATTTCCAGGAATACGTACTCACCCTCGGCAGTGAGGACAAGGTCGATGGCGCCGAACTGCAGCCCGAGCCGCCTCACGAGCTGAACACAGAGTTCACTAAGAGGGGCTGGCAACTCCATTGGTTCGTGGGCCAGCACATAAGCTGGCGCTCGGCGAAAGTCCACGCGCGACTTCCGCGTCGCCTGCGACGCAATCCCGACCGCGAAGACAGTTCGCCCCATCACCGTTACTCGAATGTCCATCAGTTTTGGAATGAATTCTTGCAGGTAGGTCGGCCCGAATCGCACAGACTGGATTTCATCCATGTCTTTTTCAGTGACGAGGTGGGTGTAGATGGTCCCCGCTCGATTGGGGTAGAGGATCCCCGGATCGGAGAGGACCTTAACGATTGCCCCTCGGGGGCATGAAGAAAGAAATGCGGAAGCCTTCTTCACATCGTTGGTAACAGTGAAGCGAGGGATGGGAAATCCCATCTCTCCGGCAATCCTGAGTTGCGTGACCTTGACGGACGACCTTCTTACGCGTTCCGGATCACTCACCCAGCCGCTCAGAAATCCTCCTCCCCATAGGCTGCGGATGAGATGAGCGCACTCATTGCCCACCCACTCCTGCTCCGGGCCCAATAGTAGGTCCGATAGCTCAGGCGCACCTGGTCGGCGATACCATACTGCGGTGACCCGGGAAAGATCGATAAACTCATCGTCGTGGTGAGCGAGGAACGCCCGTACCCCCGCCTTGGTGGTTTCGATGGCGACGCGGGAGCTCCCCGGAAAATTCGCCGGGTCGTAGACCGTCCATTCCGCACCCCGGCGGGAAAGCTCCGAAGTGACGGGCTCGACATGCGCGTCCAGTTCCGAGTTGGAGACGATCAAAATCAATGTTTGTAACCCAAGTCCGAGAACTCGATATCTTGAAAATTTGACGTGGTATTCAAGGATCCCGTGAGCCGTGCGCGCTTCATGAAATAGCCCACACCCTCTGACAGTTCGTCGATGTCCTCAAAGTCGGTCCATTCGACGGCTACACGCAAGGTAAAGGGAACAGGGCGGCCCTCCCAAGGGTCGCCCTTATTACCCGCTCTTACGGAATCATCTTCCACTGACTCCACTCATGCCCCCAATTACGGGTCAAGCTTGATCCGTGTCACGGTCGCCGCATGCCCAACCCGGGCCTGACTTGTGACAGCTGGTTCCGGTGCTCTGACCCGCCGTGCGGGTCATGCCTGCGTCCCCCAGCGCCTTCAAAGTTGCTTCCATCTGCCCTGGCTCGACAGTGAGCATCAGGAAGTCTTCAGGTTCTTCGTTGGATTCGGTCACGGCGATACTCCACTCTATTTCTTCCCTGAGCGGTGGCGTGCGCCATCTACTGACGAATCTACGTCAGTCACCCGAATAGCGCATCCTGGGTATTGAATGACAATTCAACCGCTCTGGTAATGCTTGTCGGCGGACCGGAGATGCCCTACTCGGCGGGGGCGCCGCTGGGTCGGTAGACGACGGACGGGCAGATGGCGCAGGCACGCGAGCCTTCCTGGGCGAACCACTGGCAATCGGCCCGGATGGCGCATCGTGGCAAGCACTCCGGAGTTTCCGGGGTGGTGGGGGCGCCGGCGCTGATCAATCGGCCGATGAGCGAGCAGTGACGGCCACTCCAGTGCTCGCAGCCGTCCTCTCTGCAGCCATCGGCGAACCGGAACCGCGACTCGGGGTCGCCGTGCTCCCCGCAGGCCGCGGAGAACGTTTCGTCGACAGTGAGCGGAGGACGCAGGTACCCGAGACGTCCGTCTTCACCCAGTACACCGATCAGTACGGCACCCTCGTGGCATGTGGAGCTTGGGCATGTGGTGCCTTGCGCCTGCCGCTTCGGGGAGGCTGATGAGCTGGCGTTGGAGGCCGGGTCGCGCATTCATGCCCTCGTCGGCTTGACACGAACTCCCTGCGTAGGGCCATGCGCTCCCAGGGATTCCACCGCGAGGCCCTGTCCCAGGAGGTCGACGGATCGAGCGTGGAGATTTGTGGTGGCAAGTTCGACAAGCACCGCCTTTCGAATAGCGGCGTCGATGCGCTGCACCACCTCATCGGGCAGGTCGATTCCATCGATGTCGACCTGGAATTTCTGACTCTTACTCGCCATGGACAAGGATTCCTTCGCACTAGGTCTTCGTTGCCCAAGCAGCTCCGCGAGGTATGCGCTCCGCGGTCACCGCTCTCGGTCAACCAACCACCGGGCTGGGCGCCGCGCCACTGATCGAGCTCCGTATGGGTGGTCTGGCCCAGCGGATGTCTGCCGGCGGCGACTCGTCTGCCTACCCTGACAGCATCGGAACCCAGTGATCCATCACCTGGCGAAGACGCTGGGGCCACGTCTTCGCAGGCGTCGAGCCCGGCCGTCCATGTGGGGCTACGCCCCAGAACGTTGACCGAGACGCTGTTGCCCTCGTCATCAGCGAGCGCGATGAGCTCGCTCGGGGCACTGTCGCCCATGGCTGTCCTCTTCATTTTGTCAGGACGGTCAGGGGGTGGTGGGGTGGCGGGTCGCGGCGGCGAGGAAGGCGTCGTTCTCCGCGGGGAGGCCTACCGTGACGCGGACGCCCTCGCCGGGGAAGGGGCGGACGAGGACGCGCCGGGCCGCGCAGAAGTCGGCGAACTCCGTGGCGCGGCGGCCCAGCGGTAGCCAGACGAAGTTGGCCTGGGACGGGGTGACGGGGTAGCCCTCGCGCAGGAGGCGGTCGGTCAGCCGGGTGCGTTCGCGGACGACCTGCGCGGTGCGGGCGCGCAGCTCCGCGGGGCGGTCCAGGACGGCGAGGGCGGCGGCCTGGGCAATGCCGCTGACGGCGAAGGGCACGGCCACCTTGTGGACGGCCGCCACCACGGCGGGCGCCGCCACGCAGTAGCCGATGCGGACGCCGGCCAGGGCGTACGCCTTCGAGAAGGTGCGCAGGACGGCGACATTGGGGCGCCGGCGGGCCAGTTCGACCCCGTCGGGCAGGCCGGGGTCGTCGGCGAACTCGCGGTAGGCCTCGTCCAGGACCACCAGGACCGTTTCGGGCAGCCGGTCGAGGAAGGCCTCCAGGGCGCGGGCGTCGACGGTGGTGCCCGTCGGGTTGTTGGGGTTGCAGACGAAGACGACCCGGGTGGCCGGGGTGACGGCGTCGAGCATCGCGTCCAGGTCGTGGCGGTGGCCGGCGTCGAGGGGAACGGTGCGCGCGCGGACCCCGGCGACGCGGGCGAAGACGGGGTAGGCGTCGAAGGACCGCCAGGCGCAGAGCATCTCGTCGCCCGGGGCGCAGAACGCCTGGACCAGGTCGCGGCAGAGGCTGACCGATCCGCAGCCCACGGCGATGCCCGCCTCGGGCACGCCGAGCGTCCGGGCGAGCCGGGCCACCAGGGTGTCGGAGAACCACTGCGGGTAGCGGTGGCCTTCGGCGGCCGCGCGGGCGATGGCGTGGACCACGTGGGGCGGTGGCGGCAGGGGGGCTTCGTTGGAGTTGAGGAGGACGGCGTCGGGGGCGGTCGCCGGGATGTTGTAGTCGGGGACGGTGGCCAGGTCTGCGCGGACGGCAGGGGTCACGGGGCTCCTAGGCGAGGCGGAAGACGGCGTCGGACAGGGCGCGGATGCGGTGGTGGTCGGCGCGGAGCTGCTCCTGGGTGTCTCCGGTGAGGAAGACCCGCAGGGGGCTGGAGAGCAGGTCGGTGGTGGGCCGCATCCGGTCGCCGGGAGCGAGCCGGGGCACGGCCAGGTGCACCGTTTCCAGAGCGGTGATCTCGGCCAGGGCTTCCTCGTCGACGGCTTCGACCAGGCCCTCGCGGGTGGTCCGGACGTGGACGACCATCCCCTCGCGGTGCTTGCGGTACAGCGTGTCGCCGGGGTGGCGGCGGGCGAACTCCTCGGGGCGGACGCAGGCCAGGGCGAGCAGGTCGGCCTGGTTGCCGTCCAGGCAGGAGTCGTGGTGGCCCGGGTCCATGAGGCCGTCGAGGCGGGCGCCGACCTCGACGAGCACGGGCCCGGCCGCGGTCAGCATGATCTCGGCGTGCGCGGCGCCGAAGCGGATGTCCAGGGCGTCGAGGACGGTGTCCAGGTAGCGGACGAGGGGTTCCACGGGGGCGGCGTCCGGGTCGAGGAGGACGTCGCGGTCGTAGACGGGCCGGGTGCCGACCAGGGTCTTCTCGTACCGCCACACCCCGCAGACGTGGCGGCCGCCGTCGGCGCCGCGGACGGCGTCGACGATGTACTCGGTGCCGTCGAGAAAGGACTGGACGAGCACCTCGGTGTTGCGGCGGCCGAAGATGTCGAGGCTGCCGAGGACCTCGGCGACCGCGCCCCGGACCTCGGCGGGGCCGCGGCAGACGGAGACCTTGTCGGTGGAGGCCGAGCTGAGCGGCTTGACGACGACCGGGTAGCCGTGGCGGCGGGCCCAGTCGAGGACCTCGTCGGGGTCGTCGGACTTCAGCTGGTCGGCGCAGCGGACGCCGGCGGAGCGCAGGGCCTCGGCCATCCGGTACTTGTCGCGGCGCACGGCCGAGGTGGCGGACGGGTTCCCGGGCAGGCCGAGGAGTTCGGCGGTCCGGTCGGCGGGCGGGACTCCGCTCTCCTGGCCGGGCAGCACCCCGCAGGGGCCGAAGGCGGCCAGTTCCCGCAGGGTGCGGGCGGGGTCGGCCGGGTCCTGGACGACGTTGGCGAGGTAGGGGCGCAGGTCCGGGGGCGGTACGCAGTCCAGGAACTCGGGGGTGCTCTGGAGGTGGACGACGTCGGCGCCGAGGCGGCGGAAGGCGGCGGGGAGGTACTTGCCGACGGAGTAGCCGTCGACGACCACGCCGACGGGGGCGCGGCTGCCCGGCCGGCCGGGGGCGGCGGGACCGTACCCGGTGCGCGGGGCGGGTACGGGCGGGGTGGAAGGGGTCGGCGGGGGCGGTGGGGTCATGGTGGGGTCCTCCGGACAAGAGCGGGAGCGGGGCGGCCGTTCAGGGGAGCCGGCGGGGGCGACCGGTCAGGGAAGCCGGTCAACCGAACCGGTCAACCCAGCCGGTCAGGGGAGCCGGTCAACCGAACCGGTCACGGGAGCCGGTCAGGACTCGGCGACGCTGACGCGGTGGACGGTGCGGGAGACGCCGGGGGGCAGGTCGGTGGCGACGTGGTAGGTGGTCGCGGTCTTCCACAGCAGCAGGTCGTGCGGGGTCCAGTGGTGGGTGTAGGTGTGCTCGGGGTCGGCCAGGAGGGTGTCGACGAGGTCGAAGAAGGCCTCGTTCTGGTTGGCGTCGAGGCCGATGACCCGGTCGGTGTAGGCGCGGGCCGCGTACAGGTAGCGGCGGCCGGTGTGCGGGTCGCGGGGGACGACGGGGTGCTCGACGGGCGGGTACTGGCGGGCGACCAGGGCCTGGACCTCGGCGATGGACAGGCCGACGTGTTCGGGTGCGACGCGCTGCTGTTTGGTGAGGGTGTGCAGGGCCGTCCGGTCGGCGAGGAGGGCCTGCCAGTGGGCCGGCATCCGGTCGTGGACGTCGGCGGCGCCGGCGAAGACGGTGTGCCCGCAGTCGCCGGGCACGTTGACTCCGTGCAGGACGGTGTAGGCGCTGGGGTCGGCCTCGAAGGAGGAGTCCTGGTGCCAGAAGTGCCCGACCCGTTCGATCCCGACGGGCCGGCCCGCCCGGCGTTCGTTGGAGGAGACGAGGATCTCGGGGTGGTCGGGGTGGCGCCAGTCGGCCAGGACGAAGGGGACGGGCCGGCCGAGCCGGGCGGCGATGCCGATCTGCTGCTCGGGTGTCAGGTCGATGCCGCGCACGACGACGAGGTCGCGCCGGTGGAGGGAGTCGAGGACCTGGTCGAAGACCTCGGGGACGGTCAGTTCGGCGTACGTGAGGCCGGTGTACTCGACGCCGAGGGAAGGGGTCAGGTCGCGCTGGTGCACGGGTGCTCCTTGTGCCAGGTGCGGGGGTGGGTACGGGCGGCGAGCAGCAGGAGGCCGGCGGCGCAGACGGCCGTGCCGGCGGCCGCCCAGGGGGCGCCGGGGTGGCCGGGGCCGGTGAGGTCCGCGGCGTGGCCGGCCAGTTGGGGGGCGGCGATGAAGGCGAGGTTGACGCCGCTGGAGAACAGGCCCATGGTGCGGTCGGCGGCGGGTCCGGCCAGCCGGCTGACGTAGTCGAGGAGGCGGGGGAAGACGACGATCTCGCCAGCGGTCCACACCAGGGTGGCCAGGACCAGCTCGGGGCCGGTGTCGGCGCTGGCCGTCAGCAGGAATCCCGCGCCGGCCAGCCCGTATCCGGTGACGAGGGTGGCCAGGTCGCCGACCGGGGCCATGCGCACGGTGAGGGGGACCTCGAACAGGACGATGCCGAGGGCGTTGACGGTGAAGACGACGCCCGCCCAGTAGCCGGGCAGCCCGAGGCCGACGATGACGTAGGCGGCGGCGAACACCGAGGGCAGGGCGTAGGCGAGCTGGACGGGCAGGGACAGGCCGAAGACGGTCCAGAAGCGGGTCCGCCGGGCTGCGGCCCCGCCGCCGTCCCCGTCCGCGCCGCCGTCCCCGTCCCCGTCCCCGGGCGCGGGCCCGGCCGCGGGGGCGTAAGGGCCCGTGGCGGCGGCCGGAGGCCGTCGGGTGCCGCGTTCGCCCCGGGCCTGGAGGAAGGCGGCCGCGCCCAGGACGGCCAGGGTGTTGGCCCAGAAGACGGCGCGGGCGTCGAGGGCGTAGAAGAGGGCGCCGAGCAGCGGGCCCACGGCCAGCCCCAGGTTGACGGCGAGGCGGTGGCAGGAGAAGGCGACCTTCCGCAGCGCGGGCGGGGCCCCGGCGAGGGTCGCCGCGTACGCCGCGGGCGTGGCCGTCTCGTAGGCGAACCCCCACACCAGCAGTGCGGCGGCGAGGGCGGGCAGGCCGTGCAGGAAGGGAACCGTCACGGTGGCGGCCGCGCCCAGCAGGAACCCGCCGCGCATCAGGGCGTGCGGGCGCAGCCGGCCGAGGAGCCGGCCGGCGGCGAGGTCGGCGGCGAGGGCGCCGACGCCGAACGCGGTGACGGCCAGGGCCGCGGCGGCGGTGTCCAGGCCGCCGTCCCGCAGCAGGTAGGGGGTGAGGAAGGGGTAGGCCATGGTGCCGGTGCGGAAGAGGAGGGTGGTGAGGAAGAGGGTCCGCAGGGGGGCGGGCAACCCGGTGACGGTCCGCCAGGTCTGGGTGATCACGGCCGGTCCGGGCCTCCCGCCGGGCGGAGCACGCCACCGGGGTTGAACAGGCCGGCCGGGTCGAGGGCCTGTTTGACGGCGCGGTGCACGCGCAGTCCGACCGGGCCTATCTCCCGCTCCAGCCAGTCCTGTTTGAGCTTGCCGACGCCGTGTTCGCCGGTGATGGTGCCGCCGAGGGAGAGGGCCAGGGCCAGGATCGCGTCGAAGGCGGTGCGGGCGCGGGCGTACTCGCTGTCGCTGGTGCGGTCGTAGAGCACGGTGGGGTGCATGTTGCCGTCGCCGGCGTGGCCCACGACGGCGACGGTCAGGCCGGCCGTGTCCCCGATCCGCGCGCAGCCGTCGATGAGTTCGGCGATCCTGCTGCGGGGCACGGCGACGTCCTCGGTCAGGCAGGCCCCCTGGGCCTCCAGGGCCGTGAGGCTGACCCGGCGGGCGCGCAGCATCAGGGCGCCTTCGGCCGGGTCGCGGGTGGCCCGCGTCCAGACGGCGCCGGACCTCCGCAGCAGTTCGTCCAGCCGGTCCAGTTCGGCAGCGCCGAGGGGGGCGGCCGCGTCGGACTGGCACAGGAGGAGGGCCTCTTCGCCCGCGCCGGCGAGGGCGGTGCCGAGGTGGGCGGCGGAGGCCCGCAGGGAGGTGCCGTCCATGATCTCCATCAGGGAGGGCACCAGTCCGGCCCGGACCACCCGGTTGACGGCGGCGCCGGCCCGGGTGACGGAGTCGAAGGCGGCGACGACGGTGCCCGGGGCGGCGGGCAGCGGGCGCAGGGCGAGCGTGGCCCGGGTGATGACGCCGAGGGTGCCCTCGCTGCCCACGAACAGGCGGGTCAGGTCGTACCCGGCGACTCCCTTGACGGTGCGGCGGCCGGTGCGCAGGAGGGAGCCGTCGGCGAGGACGGCCTCCAGGCCGAGGACGTAGTCGCCGGTGACGCCGTACTTGCCGCAGCACAGGCCGCCGGCGTTGGTGGCGAGGTTGCCGCCCAGGGTGCAGGTCTCCAGGCTGGACGGGTCGGGCGGGTAGTACAGGCCGTGGGCGGCGGCGGCCGTCTTGAGGTCCTGGTTGACGACGCCGGGTTCGACCACGGCGAGCCGGTCGTCCGGGTCGATCTCCAGGATCCGGTCCATCCGGGTGGTGACGAGGACGACGCAGCCGTCGACGGCGTTGGCGGCGCCGGTCAGACCGGTGCCGGCGCCGCGCGGCACGAGGGGGACCCCGGCGGCCGCGCAGGCCCGTACGCAGGCCTGGACCTGTGCGGTGGTGGCGGGCAGGACGACGGCGTACGGCCGGCCGTGCGGGGCCAGCGGCATCATGTCGCGGGCGTATCCGGCGGTGGCGTCCGGGGCGGTGAGAAGGCCCCGGTCGCCGACGGCGGCGCGCAGGGCGGTGGCCAGGGTGGCGGGCGGGGCGGCGGCGGGGGTCATGCCGGGCTCCCGTCGGCCGCGGTGAGGAGGATGGCGCGGGCCGGGCACAGGTCGGCGGCCTCGTGGACGGCGTCGGCGAGGTCCGGGCCGGGGTCGGGGTCGAGGAGCAGGACCACGCCGTCGGTGTCGTCCTGGTCGAAGACCTCGGGGGCCGAGAGCACGCAGTGGCCGGCGCCGACGCAGCGCTCGGGTTCGAGGGTGACGGTGACCTTCAACGGATCGGCTCCTTCGGGGGGTGCGGGGCGGGGTACGGGCGGATCCGGGCGGTCACCAGGTCACGGGCAGGGCGTGGAGCCCGTAGACGGCCATGTCGGACTTGAACCGGAGTTCCTCCTCGGGCACGGCGGTGCGCAGGGTGGGGATCCGGAGGGCGAGGGCGGTGAAGACCTCCTGGAGTTCGACCCGGGCGAGGGACTGGCCCATGCACTGGTGGGGGCCGTAGCCGAAGGCGAGGTGGCCGTGGGCGCGGGCGGTGGGGTCGAAGTCCTCGCCGGCGGGGAAGCGTCCGGGGTCCCGGTTGGCGACGTTGATCGCGGCGACGGCCCCCTCCCCCGCGCGCACCAGCCGGCCGCCGACCGGGACGTCCTCGACGGCGATGCGGCGGATGCCCCGCTGGACGACGGTGAGGTGGCGCAGCAGTTCCTCGACGGTGTCGGCCGCGATCCGGGAGTCCTCGGCGGCGCCGGCGAGGGCGGCGAAGTGGCGCGGGTGGCGCAGCAGGGTCAAGGCGCCGAGGGAGATCATGTTGGCGGTGGTGTCGTGGCCGGCGGTGAGCAGGAGCAGGGCCATCGCGGCGAGTTGGCGGCGGTTCATGGTGCCGTCGGGGAGGTGGCGGGCGGCCGTGCGGGCGATGAAGCCGTCCTGGGGAAGGCCGCGGTGGCCGGCCACCAGGTCCTCCAGGTAGTCCTGGAGGGTCTGGCGTGCCGTGGCCGCGCTCTCGGTACTGCCGGCGACGAGGTTCATGGTGTGCGTGAGGGTGCGGAACAGGTCGCGGTCCTCGCCGGGCACGCCGAGGAACTCGCAGATCACGGTGAGGGCGGTGGGCAGCGCCAGGTCCGTGACGAGGTCCGCTGTGGTGCCGTTCAGCATGCGGTCGATGCAGCCGTCGGCGACGGCGCGGACGGCGGGGCGCCACCGTTCGGCCCGTTTGACGGTGAACTCGCCGAGGACCAGCCGGCGCAGGGCGTCGTGGCGGGGGTTGTCCAGGACGAGCAGGGTGGGTTCGACGGCGGTCTCGGCGAGGGCGACGGCGCTGGACAGCGGGTATCCGGGGCGGCTCTTGTCGGCGCTGAAGCGCGGGTCGGACAGGACGGTGCGGGCGTCGTCGAAGCGGGTGAAGAGCCAGGGCCGCACCCCGTTCCACAGGGTCACCCGGGGTACGGTGCCCGCCTCCCGGACGGCGGTGACCTCCCGGGGCGGGGCGTAGGGACACTGGCGGTCCATGGGGTAGAGCGGTTCGGCGGCGGGGTCAGTCATCGGGGGTGCTCCGGTCGAGGGTCTGCCACCAGCGGCCGACGAGGGCGTCGCCCAGGGCGGGCACGGTGACGCCGAGGGCGTGCAGGGCGGCGAGGGTGGTGTCGTTGCGGAAGTGGGGGCGGGCGGCGGTGGGCCGGTCGCGCAGGTCGCGCAGGTGCTCGCGGTAGGCGAGGGCCGGCAGGGCGGTGCCGGCGGCCTCGGCGGCGTCCAGGCGGCGCAGCCAGGTGCCCAGGGGAACGGCCGGGGTGCTGCGGCCGGTCCGGCGGTCGTGTACGGCGGTCAGGGCGGCCAGCGGGGTCGGGCGGGGGTGGTGGAGGTGGTGGACGGTGCCCGGTGCGCCGTCGGCGAAGGCGAGGGCGGTGAGGGCGCGGGCCATGGTGTCGACGGGCAGGGCGTCGGTGGCCAGCCGGGGGTCGTCGGGGTGGCAGCCGAGGGCGGCGGAGGTGACGAGGAGGCGGCTGAGGAAGTCGCCCCGGCTGACGGCGCCGCGCGTGCTGCCGCCGGCCCGGCCCAGGCGGTGGACGCGGGTGTCGGCGCCCCGGGCGGCGGCCTGGGCGACGAGGTGTTCGGCGGCCCATTTGGCGGCGGCGTACCCGCGGCCGCGCGGATGGCGTTCGCCGGCGGCGGAGGTGGTCTCGGTGACGGTGCGCGGCGGGGCGCCGGCCGGTCCGTCGCGGAAGACGCCGAGGGTGGAGACGTGGTGGAAGCGGGCGGGCCGGCCCTCGGCGCAGATCCGCAGGAGCGCGGCGGTGCCGCCGACGGTGGCGGCCTCCAGGTGCCGGTAGCCGGAGACGTGGTGGACGGGGGCGCCCAGGTGCAGGACGGTGGTGGCCCGCCGGACCTCCTCGGCCCAGGGGGTGCCGTCCAGGCCGAGGCCGGGGAGGGCCAGGTCGCCCGGTACCGGGACGATGCGGGGGTCGCGGGCGTCGGGCCGGAGCCCGTGGTGGCGCAGGGCGGCGGCCAGGCGTGCGCGGGCGGTGTCCGGGTCGGTGGCCCGGACCAGGCAGAGCACGGGGCCGGTGGTGTGGTCGAGGAGGTCGGCCAGGACGTGGGCTCCGACGAACCCGGTGGCGCCGGTCAGCAGTACGGGGTCGGCCGGGCTCGGCGGGCCGGGACGTGCGGGGAAGCGCAGGGACGGGTCGAGGCGTGCGTCGTCCGGGCCCACGGGCGCGGTGCCGGGGCCGGCGGTGGGGTGGGCCCCGTCCAGGAGGCGTGCGACGGCGCGGACGGTGGGCTCGGCGAGGAAGTCGGCGACGGGCAGGCGGGTGCCCAGCTCGCGTTCGATGCGTCCGAGGAGCCGGACGACGCGCAGGGAGTGGCCGCCGCGGGCGAAGAAGTCCTCGTCGAGGGAGCCGGCGGGGCCGTCCAGGACTTCCTCCCACAGGGCGAGCAGGCGTCGCTGCGTCGCGTCGGCGGGGGCCGGTGCGGTGGCCGCGTCCCGCGTCCGCTGCCGGTCGCGGGAGGCGGCCAGCAGGCCGGCCAGGGCGGGCCGGTCGGCCTTGCCGTGGCTTCCGGTGGGGAGGGCGGGGACGGGTACGGCCAGCCGGGGCACCATGTGGTCGGGCAGCAGCCGGGCGAGGTGGGCGCGGGCCTCCTCGGGGGTGGCGGTGCCGACGTAGCCGACGCCGAGGGTGGCGTCGGGGCCGCTGCCCAGCAGGACGGCGACGGCCTCGCGGACGGCGGGGTGTTCGGCCAGCGCGCTCTCGATCTCGCCGGGTTCGATGCGGAACCCGCGGAGTTTGACCTGGTGGTCGAGCCGGCCGAGGTAGTCCAGGGAGCCGTCGGGCAGCCGCCGGACCCGGTCGCCCGTGCGGTAGCAGCGCCCGGCGTGGGCGAGGGCGGGGTGGGTGGTGAACAGCCGGTCCGTGCGTTCCGGGTCGCCGCGGTAGCCGTCGCCGAGGCCGGCGCCGGAGAGCCAGAGTTCGCCGGGGACGCCGGTGGCGGCGAGCCGTCCGTGCCGGTCGACGACGTGCGCCGCCGTGCCGGGCAGGGGGGTGCCCACGGGGACGCGGGCGCGGTCGTCGTCCGCGAGAACGCGGTGGGTGGTGGCGAGGACGGCCGCCTCGGTGGGGCCGTAGCCGTTGAGGACGGTGCGGCCCTGCGCGGCGTAGTGGCGGCTGTCGTGGACGTCGGCGGGCTCGCCGGCGACCAGCAGGACCCGTACGCCGGCCAGGTCGGGGCGGTCCATGGCCCGCAGCAGGGAGGGGACGGTCACCATGACGCTCACCCCGGCGGTGCGCAGGGTACGGGTCAGGGCCGGGCCGTCGGTGCGGGTGGCGTCGTCGGCGTACACCAGGGTGGCGCCGCTGACCAGGGGCATGAACTGCTCGAAGGCGGCGACGTCGAACCCGGGCGAGGTGAGCTGGAGCCAGACGTCGTCGGCGGTGAAGGGGTGGCCCTCCAGGCAGGCCAGGAGGGTGTTGGCGACGGCCCGGTGCGGTACGGCGACGCCGCGGGGGCGGCCGGTGCTGCCGGAGGTGTAGATGAGGTAGGCGGGGGCGCCGGGATCGACGGCCGCCGGCGGGGCGGGGGCCTGGGCTTCGGGAGCCCCGTCTTCCGGGGCGGTGAGCCGTTCCGCGTACAGGACCGGTGTCGGGCCCGCCGGGAGCAGGGCGTCGGCGGTGTCCTTCGCGCAGACCAGTGCGCCCGCGTCGGCGTCCTCGACGCAGTGGCGCAGCCGCCGCGCCGGGTAGGCGGGGTCGAGGGGCACGTAGGCGGCACCGGACTTGAGGACGCCGAGGAGGGTGGCGGCGAGCAGCGGGGAGCGCTCCAGGCAGACGGCCACCCGGTCGCCGGGCCGGATGCCGCGGGCGGCCAGCCGGCGGGCGACGGCGTCGGAGAGCCGGTCGAGTTCGGCGTAGGAGAGGCGGGTGCCGCCGCCGGTGACGGCCGTCTTGTGGGGTCGGGCGGCGACCTGCCGGGCGAACAGCGCGGTCAGGGTCGTGTCCGCGCCGCGGGGGCCCGGTGCGGGGGCGCGGCGCAGCCGTTCCTCCTCGCCCGGTGCGTGCGTGGTCACCTCGCGCAGCGGGCGGTCGCCGTCCGCGAGCCGGTCGAGCACGGCGGCCAGTTGGGCCGCGAGGAGGCGGGCGGTGGCGGGGGTGTAGAGGTCGGTGCTGAACTCGACCTCGATGTCGAGCGCGCCGTCGTCCTCCTCGAAGGTGAAGGCCAGCTCGAACGTGGCGCGCGCCGGTCCGGCTCCGGCGTCCCAGGGGGTGGTGCGGGCGCCGGGCAGCTCCAGCGGGCGCGGGCCGCCCCGGCGGTGGTTGACGACGGCCTGGAAGGGCACGGCGGCCCGGCCGGCCGTGACGGGGGCCAGCTCGCGGGCGACCGTCTGGAACGGTACGTCCTGGTGCTCCAGTGCCCCGGCGCAGGCGGCGCGGACGCGGGTCAGCAGCTCGCCGGTGGTGGTGTCGGGGCCGGCCGTGACGCGTACGGGCAACAGGGTGACGAAGCAGCCGACGAGGTCCTGGGCGGCGGCCCGGTCGCGGCCGGCGGCCAGGGTGCCGAGGGTGAGGGTGTCGCGTTCGGCGTGCGCGGACAGCAGGGTGTGCACGCCGGCCAGGCGCAGCATGTACGGGCTGACGCCGTGCCGGCGGGCCGCCCGGGCCTGGCGGGCCAGCCGCTCGGGCCCGATCCGCAGCCGGACCCGGTCGCCCGCCCCGCTGAGCACGGCCGGGCGGGGGCGGTCGGTGACCAGGTCGGGGGCGGCGGCCCCGCCGTCGAGCGCGGCGCGCCAGAACGCGGTCGCGGCGGCGAGGCGTTCGGGACGGGGTGCGAGGGCACGGCGCAGGTGCTCGGGGTAGGTCCGGCGCAGCGGGGGCAGGGCGGCGGCCGGGTCGGCGTAGAGGGCGGCCAGTTCGGTGAGGAGGAGGTCGAGGGACCAGTCGTCGGCGATGGCGTGGTGCACGGCGAGGTGCAGCACGCTGTGGTGCTCCCCGAGGGTGAGGAGGAGGGTGCGCAGCAGGCGGGTGCCGTCGGGGCCGGGGCCGGCGGCCAGTTGTTCGGCGACGAGGGTGCGGGCGCGGGCGGCGCGCCCGTCGGCGGGGCCGTCGGTGAGGTCGTGGTGGCGCAGTTCGGCGCCGGGGTCGGCGCGCAGGCTCTGCCGCCATCCGTCGGCGTCCCGCCGCACGACGGTGCGCAGTGCGGCCTGCCGTTCGCCCAGCAGGGTCAGGGCCCGCCGCAGCCGGGGCGCGTCCACCGGCCCCTCGATGCGGAACCCCCGCCCGATGACGTACCGCCCGGCACTGGCGGCGGCCTCCTGCTCGAACCACATGCCCTGCTGACCGGGGGTCAACGGCAGCCACGGCTCGGCCCGGTGCCCCGCCGGGGCGGGCCCCGGGGCCACGGACACGACCGGCCCGGGGGGCCCGTGCGGCCCGGGGGCCCCGTGCGGCCCGGGGGCCCTAACGGCGCCCGGAGCCGGCTCGACGGACCCGCCCGGCCCCGGGGTGGCCGGGGTGGTCGGGGTGGTCGGGACCGCCGGGACGGTGGGGGCGGCCGGAGTGGCCGGGGCCGGCGGAGCCGGGGGTGCCTGGCTCGGGGCGGCTTCTGGCGCGGGTGTGGCGTCGGGGGCGCCGTGGCGGGCGGGGGCGGTGAGGTGGGCCGTCAGGGCGCGGACCGTCGGGGCGGCGAACAGTTCGGCCAGCGTGGGCGCCGAGCCGTGCTCGCGCTCCAGGCGGGCCAGCAGCGCCATGGCGGCGAGGGAGTCGCCGCCCGCGGCGAAGAAGTCGGTGTCCGGCCCGGCGGGGTGGCCGAGCACGGCCTCCCAGTGCGCGGACACGCTCCGGCGGACGGCGGCCTCCGCTTCCGCCGACCCGGTGCGCGCGACCTGCGCCGCCGTGGCGCCGGCCGGGACGTGTGCCGGCCGGGCGGTGGCCGGCGGCGCGCCCGCGCGGATGGTGGCGGCGGGCCCGTCCGCGGTGCCCGGCGTGTGTGCCGGGGCGGCGCGGTCGGCTCCGGGCGGCCGGGCCGTGAGGCGTGCCCGGGCCGGGGCGTCCGGCCCGTGCGCCGGGACGGCGGGACCGGCTCCAGGTGGCCGGGCCGTGGCCCGCGCCCGGGCCGGGGCGTCCAGGCCGTCGCTGCCGCCCACGCCGGTGGCGGCGGCAGGCCCGTCCGCGGTGCCCGGCGCGTGTGCCGGGGCGGCGCGGTCGGCCCCGGGGGGCCGGGCCGTGGCCCGAACCTGGGTCGGGCCGTCCGGCCCTTCGCTGCCGCCCGCGCGGGTGGCGGCGGCGGGCCCGTCCGCGGTGCCCGGCGCGTGCGCCGGGGCGGCGCGGTCGGCCCCGGGGGGCCGGGCCGTGAGCCGGGCCCGGGGCGGGGCGGCCAGGTCGTCGCTGCCGCCCACGCCGGTGGTGGTGGCGGGCCGGGTCGGGGCGGGGCGGTCGGCTTCAGGTGGCCGGGGCGTGAGCCGGGCCGGGGCGGCGGGCTCCGCCGGGGGCGGTTCGTCCGCCCGGGCCGTCAGGAGGCGGCGGTCCGGTTTGCCGTTGGGGGTGGTGGGGAGGGCGGTGAGGAAGCGGACGGCGGCGGGGACGGCCGGGGCGGGGAGGAGCCGGGCGGTGTGGGCCTTCAGGGCCGTCGCGGGGTCCGGGTCCGGGACGGCGTCGGGGCTCAGGACGACCCAGGCCGCGAGGCGGCGTTCACCCGGGGGGCCGTACGGGACGGCCACCGCCTCGCGGACGGCGGGGTGGGCGCGCAGGGCGCGTTCGGTCTCGGCGGGTTCGACGCGGTGGCCGCGGATCTTGACCTGGTCGTCGAACCGTCCCAGGAAGGCGAACCCGCCCCCGGGCAGCCGCCGCACGCGGTCGCCCGTCAGGTAGGCGGTGCGGCCCTGGCAGCCCGGCTCGGGGACGAACCGGTCCGCGGTGAGGTCCGGCCGGCCCCGGTAGCCGCGGGCCACCCCGGGTCCGCCGACGCAGAGTTCGCCCTCCTCGCCCGGTGCGGCCGGGCTGCGGTCGGGGCGCAGGACGTACGCGGTGGCGCCGGCGAAGGGGCGTCCGATCGGGACCTCCGTCCAGTCGCCGTCCCAGTCCCCGGGGCCGTCGAGGACCTGCCAGCAGGCGTACACGGTCGTCTCGGTCGGCCCGTAGCCGTTGACGATCCGGCATCCGGGCAGCTCGCGCAGGGCGGTGCGGACGGCGTCCGGGTCGGCGCGGTCCCCGCCGGAGACGCACAGCCGCAGCCCGCGCAGGTCGGCCGTGACGTGTTCCATCGCCAGCCGGAACAGCGGTGCGGCGAGCCGCAGGACGCTCACGCCGTGCCGGGCGCACTCCCGGCCGATCTCGTGCACCCCGGGGCGGTCGGACTCCGGGAGCACCAGACGGGCCCCGTTCAGCAGGGCGCCCCAGATCTCGAAGACCGACGGGTCCACGTGGAGCGGGGCCAGCTGGAGCACGGCGTCGTCCGGTCCGAGACCGGCCTCGGGGGCGGTGGCGAGGGCGAGCACCGAGCGGTGCTCGATCTCGACGCCCTTGGGGGTGCCGGTGCTGCCCGACGTGTGCATCACGTACGCGAGGGAGTCGGGGCGCTGCGCCGTCGCGGCGGGCGACGGGGGCGCGGCGGGCGACGGGATCCGCTCGTCGACGGGCAACACGGTGACGCCGTCCGGGAGCAGGCCCCGCAGCCGGCCCAGGTCCGCTTCGGCGGCGAAGACGGTGCGCAGGGCGCCGGCGGCGGCGAGGGCGCGGATCCGCTCGTCGGGGGCGTCGGGGTCCAGCGGCAGGTAGGCGCCGCCGGCGAGGACGGTGCCGAGCAGGGTGGCGATCGTGCCGGGAGAGCGGCGGGCGCAGAGGCCGACGGGTTCTCCGGCGCGGATCCGGCCCGTGAGCCGGTCCGTGACGGCGGCGGCCATGGCGGCGAGCTCGCGGTAGTCGAGGCGCAGGCCGCCGCGGACGAGGGCGGTGCGGTGGGGGTGGTGGTGCACGGCGGCGGCGAAGGCCGCGCCGAGCGTCCCGGTGGGGGCGGGGGCGTGGGCGTTCACGGGGCCGCGGTCACCTCCCTCGGGCCGCTTTCGAGGGCGGCGACGACGCTGGCGGTGTCGTAGAGGTCCAGGTAGCGGGAGATGAGGCCGTCGCGGACGGTGAAGACGTTCATCCACTGGGCCTCGTAGCGGGCGTCGTTGGCCAGGACCCTGGTCCGGCTGACGCCGAGGACGACGACCCGGTCACCGGCGTCCAGGTACTCGTACGGTTCGCACTCCTGCACCTGGATCAGCCCGCGGACGATCGTGAAGAACTCGCGGAATCCGGCGACGCCCCGGTAGACGCCGGCCCAGGGCAGGGTCTTCGGGCCGTGGTAGACCCATTCGAAGTCGGGGGCGAGCAGCGGCTCGATGTCGGCGAGCCGGCCCTCGTCGAAGAGCCGGAAGAACCGGCGGACGACGTCGACGTGCGCGGTGCTCATACGGTGCTCCTGCGGGGTGCGGCGGTGCGGGACAGGCGCTGTCCCAGGCGGAAGCGGGCGGCGTGCGCGAGGAGGCGCAGCGGCCCGGTGCGCGAGAGCCGGCGGGCGCCGCGCATCACGTGCCGGACCTCCCGCTCGGTGGCGGTCAGCGGCAGCAGGAAGACGTCGTAGACGACGAAGGCGCGGGCGCGGGTGATCCACCAGAGGATCAGGGCGTACGTCATGGCCTCCCCCTCGGGGTCCAGGAACCGCCCGAGCGGTCCGGGCACGCGGGGTTCGAGCCGGCCCAGCAGTCCCTCGGCGAAGCGCCGTCCGACGACGCCGCGCGGCCCGCTGTCCATGGCGGCGAGGCCTTCGCGGACGGTGCCGGACAGGGCCCGGACGCGTTCGGGCAGGCCGAGGGCGTCGACCCGGGCGATGGCCTGGAGGGCGAAGTGGGCGCCGAGGCCGTGGGCGTGGTGGGTGCGCAGTTCCTCGACCAGACGGGGGTTGGTGCGGCGGGCCGCCTCGTACACCTCCTCGGAGACGAGGGCGGCGCCGGTGGGGAAGCAGCCGTGGCTGAGTGCCTTCGACAGGCTCATCAGGTCGATGTCGGGGAGCCGTCCGTGGTGGGCGAAGCGGGTGCCGCAGCGGTAGTAGGAGGTGAGGACCTCGTCGACGCCGACGAGGTAGCCGTGTGCGGTGCGGCCCTCGGTGACGGCGTCGAGGAGCGGGCCGGGGATCGGGGCGTAGGCGTCGGAGCTGCCGTGGACGAGTTCGATCCAGACGAGGCCGACGTTCCCGCCGGCGGCCTCCGCGCGGAACTCGTCCACGGCGTGCGGGGTGAAGGGGTCGATGTAGCGGATGTCGTCGTAGAGGGGGCCGAAGGGGGCGCGGGTGCGGTCGGCGGCGGTGGCGAGGAGGGAGACGAGGGTCTTGCCGCCGTAGTTGTGCTTGAAGACGACGATGCGCCGGCGCCGGGGGCGGGCGAGACGGGCGAGGGTGAGGGCGCTCTCGACCGCCGAGGCGCCGCTGACGGCGGGGAAGGTGCGCGGCAGGCCGGTCTCCTCGGCGAGCTTGCGCTCCAGTTCGCGGACGTGGTCGCGGGCGACCGGGTCGTGGGCGCGGACGACCTCGTCGAGGGCGTCGGCGGGGTTGTGCCCGGACACGCCGAGGCCGGCGCCGCACAGGCCGTCGACGAGTTCCAGTTCCCGGCCCGAGTCGAGACGGACGGTCAGTCTCGTCCCCTTGGCGCGCACCACGTTGAGCGCGCCGTGCAGTTTGCGCTGCATGCGGGCGGTCATGGGGTTCACGTGGCGGGCGTACAGCCCGAGGGCGGCGGAGCGGTCGGCGGCGGCCGCGGCGAGGACCCGGTGGACGGGGGCGCCGGCGTCCCAGCGGGGCAGCAGCCGGGTGATGACGGCGCGCATGGCGACGGTGTTGCCGCCGTAGGTGTTGGAGTGCAGGAAGCCCGTCTGCGGGGTGCTCCAGGGGGCGAAGGTGTCGTGGGTGCCGGTGAAGGCGCCGAAGGGGACCTCGTGGCCGGTGAGGGATTCGCCGAGGACGACGAGGTCGGGCCGCAGGGCGGTGACGGCGGGGTCCTCGGGGGCGTCCGGGGCGATGTCGCTGAGGTCGACGACGATGCGGGCGCCGTTGGCGCGGGCGCTGCGGGCCGTCTCGGCGACGGCGGCCAGGGCGGCGGCGTCGAGGCGTTCGGGGGCGCGGACGACGAGTGCGCACACGGTGGTGGTGCGCAGGGCGGCGCGCAGGCCCTCGACGGTGGGGTGGGTGTGCAGGCCGGGGGCCAGGGCCCGGTCGGGGCCTTCGCCGAGCGGGTCGGCGCGGCGGCCGAGGGTGCCGTCGGGGTCGAGGACGAGGACGCGGCCGCGGTGGTGGGCGGCGGTCGCGGCGGCCCGGTGGCGCAGCAGTTTGACCGCCCCGTGGAGGGCCTCGTAGCGGGAGTTGGCGAAGAAGCTGCGGTAGGCGGTGCCGGGCGGGCGGCCGCCGAGCTCGCGGACGAACTCGCTGACGAGGTGGCCGGCCTGGGCGGCTTCGGTGCTGAGGAACCAGGAGGGCATCGCGAAGACGGGGCGTTCGCGGGAGATGAGGTCGTCCAGGATGGCGAGGGTCTGCGGGCCGGCCGGGCGCAGGTGGGGTACGGGCCCGGGGCCGGGTGCGGGCTCGGGGCCGGGTACGGGCTCGGGGCCGGCTGCGGCGGGGGTGGTGGGGTGCATGACGCCGTTTCGCTCGTGGGAGGGTCCCGCGGGCCGGTTCGTCCGCGGGTCTGGCGGGGCATCGGGGGCCGGCGGGCGGGGGGCGCGCCGGGGAGGGAGCGGGCGGCGGGGGTGCGCTGTCAGGTTCGCTCCCCCGCCGCCCGCGTTCTCAGGAGGCCGTGACGCGCTGGGCGTCGGCCTCGGCGCCGTCCCAGAGGAGGGCGGCGGGGGCGGCGGCCGGTTCCGCCGGGGTGGCGAGCCACCCCTGGAGGGCGCCGCCGCGGGTGACGAGGACGGCGGCCGCTCCGGCGGGCAGCCGCAGCTCCCAGCCGGTGGTGGCGGTGGTGCCGGTGATCCGGTCCTCGTCGTCGGTGGGGTTGAAGGCGCCGATGAAGCGCACGTCGCCGGGGCCGGTCCGGCTCAGGACGCGGGCCCGGCCGTGCCCGGTCCGCCAGTGCGCCCCCTCGGGTGCCGGGAGCGTTGCGGCGAAGGCGGCGACGAAGGCGGCCACGGCGCCCTCGGCGGGCTCGCCCGCGGGGAGGCTGAGCTCGCCGGGCCGGTCGGCGCCCGGGTGTCCGGCCCGCAGGAGGGCCACCGGTGCCGGGGAGCCGTCGGCCGCCGCGGCGGGGTGCTCGTCCAGCCAGCCGAGGCCGATCCGCCGTCCGGAGCCGGCGAGCTGGTGGTGCACGGCGTCGGCGAGTTCGGCGAGGGCGGTGCGGCCGGTGCGCTGCCAGGCGCCGGCCTCGGGCAGGGTGCGGTCGATCAGGACGGTCCCGTCCCGGTCGGCGGCGGCGGCGAGCAGCTGGTCGCCGAACCTTTCGAGGAAGGCGGCCAGCAGGCGCAGCCCCTCCGCGTTGGGCTGGTGGCCGTCGGTCTCGGCGAGCGGCGCGCCCGGGCTGTAGGGCGGGGCGTGCAGGTCGGGGTCGACGCCTTCGGAGCGCAGGCCGTCGGGGTCCATGTCGACGAGCGGGCCCCAGTTGGCGGTGGCGCAGGCCGTGTAGACGCTGATCGTGGTCGAGCCCAGCATCAGGGCGAGCAGGGCGTTGAAGACGGGGGTGGCGGGGCGGGCGAAGGAGTCGTCGGTCCAGGTGAACCCCCAGTTCGCCTCGATGACGTCGGTGCCGCCGAGGAGGATGCCGGCCAGGTGGGAGCCGAAGGCGGCGGGGTCCCGGGCGGGGTTGCCGACCCATTCGGTGTGCCCGACGAGGTGGCGGGAGCCGCGGACGGCGTGCTGCCGGGCGGCCCAGGCGTCGAGGGCGGCGCGCGGGGCGCCGACGGCGGTCAGCGGTACGTTGGCCAGCCGGGCGGGGCCGTCGGGGAAGAGGCCGGAGATCTCGTCCCAGAGTCCGACGATGGCGTGGCCGGACCATTGCGACCACAGCTGTCGCAGGGCGCTGGTCCAGCGGGTGACGTCGGCGGCGGCCAGGGACGCCTCGTCGGGCAGGCCGCGCCCGGTGAGCCAGCGGGCGAAGCCGGCGCGGGCGGCCGGGGAGGCGTCCTGGGCGTCCACCGGCAGGTGGGCGTCGCCGCAGGTGCCCTCGTTGCCGAGCTGGAGGGCGACGACGGGGCCGGCGGGGGCGGCGGCCTTGGCGACCACCTCGTCGGCGACGGCCTTGAGCCAGGTCTCGGTCTCGGCCCGGACCAGGGGGTCGAGGAGGCTGGGCAGCGGCTTGCCCTGCGAGGTGAGGACGGTGCCGTCCAGGCCGGTGTACGGGGTGTGGTCCGGTCCGCAGAGCCGGTCGGGCAGGCCGCCGAGCTGGACTTCGGCGTGGATGAAGGGGCCGGGCTTGAGCAGGACGCGCAGTCCGGCCGCGGCGGCCAGCTCCAGCAGGCCGACGATGTCGCGCTGGGGGTCGGTGCGGCCGGTGAAGTCGAAGGAGCGCTCGGTGCCTTCGCCGGTCTCGTGGAAGCGCCAGGGCAGGTAGCAGGAGACGACGTCCACGCCGAGGCCGCGCAGTTCGCGCAGGTTGGCGGCCCAGTGGGCGGGGTCGGCCCGGTAGTAGGGGTACTCGCCGACGACCACGGGCCGGGTGGTGCCGGGCAGCAGTGCTCCGGCGAGGCGGGGGCGCGCGGCGGGGTTCATGCGGCCTCCTCCGGGTGGGGCGGGACGAGGACGACCTTCAGTGCGGCGTACTCGGCGCCGGGGACGGCGGCGAGGGCCTTGAAGGCCTCTTCGTGGTCGGCGAGGGCGAAGCGGTGGGTGACGATGCGTTCCAGCGGCAGCTGCCGGGCCAGTTCGACGGCCTTGGGGAAGATCATGCTGTTGTAGTCGCCGGCGCCGATGATCTGCAGGCCGCGCTGGAGCACGGTCAGGGGGCGGACGGTGGCGGAGGCGTTGCTGTTGAAGCCCATGATGACGACGCGGCCGCGGAGGGCGGCGTAGCCGATGCTCTGCTCCAGGAGGTTGCCGACGGAGTCGACGACGAGGTCTCCGCGTGCGGTGAGCCCGGGGTCGTCGGGGGTGTGGACGGTGACGCGGCCGCCGAACTCGGGGGCCTCGAAGACCTCGGCGTCGAGCCGCCGGCGCACCGGGTCCGGTTCGACGAGGAGGACCCGGGCGCCGTACAGCTGGGCGGCCATGGCGGTGACGACGCCCATCGGGCCGCCGCCGACGACCACGGCCGTCTCTCCGGCGGCGAGCCGTCCGGCCTCGACGTTGTTGAGGGCGCAGGCCAGCGGTTCGACGACGACCGCGCGGTCGAAGTCCATGCCGTCGGGCACGGCGTGGCAGAACAGCTCGGGCAGGCGGATGAACTCGGCGAAGGAGCCGTCGTAGTCCAGGCCGACCTCGGTGCCGGCCTTGCGCTCGCAGAAGTTCCAGTGGCCTTCGAGGCAGGCGGGGCAGTTGCCGCAGTAGAGGGTCGGGTTGACGATGACCCGGTCGCCGGCGGCGAAGCGGGTGACGCCTGGGCCGGTGGCTTCGACCGTGCCGACGGCCTCGTGGCCCATCACCACGCCGGTCTCGGCGGGGAACTTGCCGACGAGGACGCTGCGGTCGGTGCCGCAGATGCCGCTCTGGGCGACCCGGATGACGACGTCGTCGGCGGCGGTCGGTTCGGGCTTGGGGTGGTCGACCAGGGTGAGCGTGCGCTCGGCGGTGAGCTTGAGGGCCTTCATGATTCCTCCGTCGCGGGCGTGGCGGGGGCGCGTCCGAGGTCCCAGCGGATGGCCTTGAGGAGCTGCGCGTGCAGTTCGGGGGTGGCGGCGGCGATGCAGGACTTCTGGTTCATGGGGCCCAGGTCGACCAGCGAGGTGCTGCCGAGGTCCTCGCCGTAGGCGTCGGTGATGACCACGCCGGCCAGGCGGGCGAGGTAGACGACGGCGGCGATGTCGTAGGGGAAGAGGTGCAGGATGGAGCCGCGGCCGACGCGCAGGAAGTCCGCCTCGGTGTCGGGGTGGTCGCGCAGGATCCGGTTGCCGATGTCCGCGTAGGCGTCGAGCTGGCCGGTGATGATGCGGGAGATGGAGAAGGTGCTGCTGTTGAAGACGAAGATGCCGCCGGTGTTGGCCGACCGGTCCACGAGGTGGCCGTAGGCCGTGGTCATCAGGTCCATGGGGTGGCCGTTGAACTCGATGGACCAGAACATGCGGGTCAGGTCGGTGTTCCGGCTCAGCCGCGGTACCGGGGTGGCGAAGCCGCCGCTGTCGAGTCCGCCCGTGTCGTCGCCGTAGAGCCAGGCGCCGCTCTTGATCTCCACGAGGCAGGCGGCGTCGACGTCGGCGAGGGTCGGGGCGCCGTCGCCGTAGGGCGCGGCGGCGATGGACACCATGCCCATCTCCAGGCCGGCGGAGGTGGGGCGGGTGCCGTCGATGGGGTCGACGACGAGGAGGACCTCGGGGTCGGGTGCGAGCTCGACGTAGGAGCCGTCCTCGGTGTAGAGGGCGGCCCGGACGTGGGCGTGGGCGCGGAGGTACTCCAGGACGGCCTTCTCGGCGACCTCGTCGACGTCGAACTGGGCGTCGCCGCCCGGGGAGTCGCCGTGGACGGCGCGCTCGCCGCCGCCGGCCTCGTAGGCGAGGAGCTCGGAGCGGACGTACTGCCCGAGGGAGGTGAGGAGCCGCTTCATGGGGCGGTCGCCGGTGGCGGTGTCCGCGGGCGGCGCGACGGGGCGGGCGGTACGGGTCATCGGGCGAGCTCCGCGAGGAAGAGGTTCTCCAGCTTGTCGCAGATCTCCTCCGCCTGGTCCAGGGTGAGGATCAGCGGGGGGCGGATCTTGAGGACGTTGCCGTAGCCGTAGCGCGAGGTGCGCAGGATCAGGCCGTGGTCCATGGCCTTGGCGGCGAGGTGGTTGGTGAGCTTCACGGCCGGCTTGCCGTCGGCCTCGGCCAGCTCGAAGCCGATCATGAGGCCGACGCCGCGGACGTCCACGATCGCCGGGTAGCGGCCCTTCATGTCGGCCAGGCGTTCCATGATGTAGGCGCCGGTGCGGGTGACGTTGGCGAGGAACTCCGGCTGCCGGACGATGTCGAGGGTGGCGTTCGCGGCGGCGGCGGCCAGCAGGTTGGAGCCGTAGGTGAAGGAGTGGTGGTTGGCGGGGAGGCCGGCCAGCCGGTCGTTGGTGAGGATGGCCGCGACCTGGGCGCCCGAGCCGCCGAGGCCCTTGGCGGTGGTGATCGCGTCCGGTTCGACGTCGAAGTACTGGGCGGCGAACATGTGGCCGGTGCGGCCGATGCCGGTCTGGATCTCGTCGAAGATGAGGGCGATGTTCTGCTCGTCGCAGAATGCGCGCAGTTTCTGCATGTAGCCGTCCGGCGGGACGATGTTTCCTCCGTTGCCGGATATCGGCTCGATTAACACGGCGGCGACGCGGCCGGAGCTCGCGTAGTCGACGAAGTCCTCCAGCCGGTCGACGCACATCATTCCGCAGGTGTTCGGGTTCTGCCCGTAGAAGCAGCGGAAGCAGTACGGGTCCGGTACCTGGAGGCTGCCGGGGAAGAGGTTGGGGAACGGCTCGCGGCGGAATGCGTTGCCGGACATCGAGGTCATCATCATGGTCTGCCCGACGTGGCTGCGGAACAGGGTGATGACATCGGACTTGCCGGTGGCCAGCTGCGCCATCTTGATGGCGCCCTCGTTCGCGGCGGAGCCGCCGGAGACCTTGGGGTGGACCTTGGTGAGGTTCTCCGGGGAGACCTCCACCAGGCGCTGGACCAGCCCGTTGACCGGGTCGCTCTGGTAGGAGGAGGTGATGTGGACGAGCTTGTCGAGCTGGTCCTTCATGGCGGCGACCACGGCGGGGTGGGAGTAGCCGAGGCTGAGGTTGAAGGTGGCCGAGGCGCAGTCGAGGTAGCTCCTGCCGTCCTCGTCGTAGAGGTAGACGCCCTCACCGCGGGCCATCTTGTAATCGCTGACGGGGTAATAGATGTGGTCCGTGACGTCCTGGGTTTCCATCGGTCCCTCTCAAGCGGGTCATTCGAGATTTCACGGCGCGGACGCCGGAGAAAGGTCTCCGCGGTCCGGCGGCTGGAAAAGGAATGCGGCGTGTGCCGGTGGGGGGCGGCTCGAATTCTTCACCTGTTCGGACAGGGTTCCGAGGCAGCGCCTTCACGATGATCCGATCATATGAACGAGAGCCTGACAAGAGGCTCTTTCCACATGCCGGTCTTATGGCTCATATTCTCCTGTCCGGCGAATACGAGGCCCATGGCGGAAGCCCGCGGGCACCACCACCGCCGCCACGGCGGTGGTGGTGCGGCGGCGGTGGCGCGGCGGGCCGGCCCGCCGGCGTACAGGACCCGGAGCTGTGCGGTCCTCGTCACGGCAAGGCCGTCTCCAGGGCGGTCCGCAGCGCGTCGGGGGTGGTGAACAGGTGTCCGCCCATCCCGAGTTCGCGGGCCGCGCGCACGTTGTCCTCCCGGTCGTCGACGAACAGGACCTCCTCGGGCGGCAGTCCGAGGGCGCGCAGGCACCACTCGTAGGCCGCGGGTTCGGGTTTGGCGCTGCCGATCCGGCAGGACAGGCCGCGCACGGCGAACCGCTCCAGCCACGGCTGGGTGGCCTCGTAGCGGACGGCCAGTTCCTCGGGGATGTTGGAGAGGAGTCCGAGGGTGAGCCCGCGCTCGGCCAGCTCTTCGAGCAGTGCGACGGCGCGCTCGTCCACCTCGCTCCAGCTGGCCAGGTCGGCGGCGATCAGGTCGGCGGTCCGGCGTGCGTCGGGGGTGATGCCGAGGGAGGCGCAGACGCCGTTCCAGTAGGCCACGCCGTCGACGTCGCCGCGGTCGTAGGGGGCGCGCTGCGACCAGTACGCCGCCCAGAAGCGGTCGGGGTCGCCGCCGGCGACGGCCTGGAGGGCGGCCTGCGCCCGGGGTGACTGGACGCGGGCGATGACTCCGAACATGTCGAAGAGGACGGCTTTCATCCTCGGTCTCCTCGCTTTCGGGACGGACGAAGGGGGGTGCGGGGGTTCACGGCGTGATGACGGCCTCCGCGCGGCCCTTGCCCCGCGGGCCGGGCACGCCGCCGGGGTCGGGGGCGTGGCGGCGCAGCCACAGGCTCAGGACGCCGCAGACGACGGCGAGGAGGAACAGCACCAGGGGCACGGTCTTCACCTCCATCGTGCCGATGACGGCGCCGAGCAGCGGGGGAAAGGCGACCCCGCCGATCATCGAGGCGGCGATCACGTACGCGCCGGCCGCGCCGACGCCGGGGACGGCCCGGTTGAGCCAGGGGAGGCAGGTCGGGAAGATGGGCGCGATCATCAGGCCGACGCCGAAGTACGCGTACGGGGCGAGGGCCGGAACGGTGGCCAGGAGCAGGAAGCCTGCCATCCCGGCGCAGCAGACGGTCAGGATCGAGGGGGCGGACCAGCGCAGGCTGAGCGGGGCGACGACGAAGCGGCCGACGGTCATGGCCGCCCAGTAGGCGGAGGTGGCGGTCGCGGCGGTGGCGGCGCCGTAGCCGACGGCCTCCAGGTGGGTGGGCTCCCAGCCTCCGACGCCGGTCTCGATGGCGACGTGCAGGACGTAGATGCCGATGAACGCGGCGATGATCGGCATGACCCGCGCCCCGCCCCCGGCCGTGCCCTCGACGGGCGCCGGCGCGGGCTCGCGGGCGGCGACGCCGCCCAGGGTGAGCAGGATCAGCAGGCTGAGCACGCCGACGCCGATGAAGATGCCGGGGTAGTTGTCCGCGCCGAGCCAGCCGATCAGGGCCGGTCCCGCGATGGCGCCGATGCCGAAGTGCCCGTTGAGCAGGTTCAGCATGGCGGTGCTGCGGCGGCCGAAGCCGACGGCGAACAGCTGGTTCAGGCCGTAGTCGATGCCGCCGAATCCGACGCCGATGACGAAGGCGCCGGCCAGGGCCGGGATCCAGCTCGGCGAGAAGGCGAAGACCGCGGAGCCCGCGGCCATGAGCACGTACGAGCCGCCGAGCAGCACGCGGTTGTTCAGGCGGCCGCGCAGCACGTGGTAGATCAGCACGCCGAGGAGCGCGCCGACGAAGTGTGCGCTGAGGCTGAGACCGGCGACGGCGGGGCTGATGCCGAACTCCTCCCGCAGCGCCGGGATGGCCGGGCCGTACAGCGCCTGGAGGGCGCCGATCACCACGAAGGCCACGCACGAGGCGACGATCGCGACGGTGCTGAGCAGGGGCCTGGTCGCTTGCGACAGGTCACCCTCACTGGTGGCGGACATCGGTCTCCTCATCGTCCATGGGCGGAATGAACATCTTCCTCGTCCACAACGGCATGAAGTTCACACCGGCCATTCCACATTACGCACACGCGATGTTTGTTTCAACAGCCTCCATGTTCGGAACGCACCTGGCAGGGGCCCCGCGCGCCCCCTTGTGCTAAAAGCAGACACATGAACGTGATGGAGAGGCACAAGCTCGTGGTGGGACTGCTCATGCAGCAGAACCGCGCGACCGTCGCCGAGCTGGCCCAGGCCACCGGGGCGTCCGAGATGACCGTCCGACGGGACCTGGAGGTCCTGGAGTCCCGGGGCGCGCTGCGCCGGGTCCGCGGCGGCGCCGTCAGCGCCCTGCCGGGCGGCGTCGAGCCCCCGTACGCCATCCGGGCGATGTCCGCGACGCAGACCAAGGAACGGCTCGCCCGCGCCGTGGTCGAGCTGCTCACCGACGGCGAGACCGTCGCCCTGGACACCGGCAGCACCGCCGTGGCCGTCGCCAAGGCCATGGCCGGCCGGCAGTTCACCGTCTCCCCCCTCTCCCTGCACGCGGCGTTCGCCCTCTCCCCGAATCCCGGCATCCAGCTCGTCCTCCCGGGGGGCCAGGTGCGCCCCGAGGAGCTTTCCTTCTACGGGCAGACCCCCGTACAGACCTTCCGCGACCTCTGCTTCGACACGTTCGTGCTGGGCTGCTGCGGCATCGACCCGGCACAGGGCGCCACCGCGTACAACCTCGACGACGTCCAGGTGAAGCGGGCCGCGGTCGCCTCGGCCCAGCGCGTGGTCCTCGTCGCGACCGCCGACAAGCTCGGCCGCGTCGCTCTCGGGCGGATCTGCTCCGTGGAGGAGATCGCCATCGTCGTCACGGACGCTCCCGCCGACTCCCCCGCGGTCAAGGCACTGCGGGAGCGCGGCGTGGAGGTGGTCCATCCGGCGGACGGCTGAACCGTCCCTTTCGCCAGCATCGGAGGGGAAAGGCGCCCGGGCCAAGGGGGGACGACCGTCGTGTTGGCGACTGTCGGGAAGACGACGGCAGCAAGGTGCGGCAGTTTTCGCCACTTCGCGGCGGTGCCCGTCCGCCCTCCCCTCCCACACCGGCGGCGGGTTGCGGACGGGACGGGAGGGACGTCCGGGGCCGTTGGCGGCAAGAATTCATGTCCGATACACGTTCATGGGGACGGCGCGACGGAACGGAGTCTTCTAGCATCGCGGTCGTCGCGACGGATGCGAACCAGAAAGCAGCGACATGGACTCAGCCGCACCGCAGCTCCCCCCGGACCGTGACCGGCCCAGGGAGCTCACCCCGGAAGAAATGGCCCTGTACCGCGAGTTCGCCGAACACGGCCCGCTGCACGCCGGCCAGTTGCACGGCCGGCCCGACGGGCAGCGGACCACCGCGACCCTCGACTCCCTCCTCTCCGCCGGCCTCGTCCAGCGGATCGGCCCCGAACGCTTCGCCGCCGCCAACCCCACCGACGTCTCCGAACGCCTCCTCAAGCGCTGGGAGGAGCGCGTCCAGGGGGCCCAGCTCGACCTGCTGCGCATGCGCGGCCAGCTCGCCGAGCTCGCCATCGTCCACGCCGCCCGCCAGCGGACCCTCCAGGGGCCGCCGCTGGAACGGGTGGAATCGGCGGGCGAGTTACAGAGGATCGTCGAACAGCAGGCGGCCGCCTGCACCGACGAGGTCCTCAGCGCCCGGCCGGGCGGCCCCCACCCGGCCGACGCGATCCGCCGCGCCTTCGGCCACAGCCGCGACCTGCTGGCCCCCGGCGTCGGGGTCCGCACGCTGTACCAGCACTCCGCCCGCTTCGACCCGACGACGGTGCGGTTCGAGGAGCGGATGGCGGCCCGCGGGGCGGAAGCCAGGACCGTCTCCGGGGGGCTGACCAGCTGTCTGGTCTTCGACCGGCGACTGCTCGTGCTCCCGCTCCAGGACACCGGGGACGGGGCGTTGCTGGTCCGCAGCCCGGAGCTCGTCGCGTTCATCGGCGAAACGTTCGACCTGCTGTGGGCGGCGGGCGAGGACCTCGGCAAACCGCGCGAGAAGGCCTTCGTGCAGGACATGGCCGACCAGACGAAACGTTCCATCCTCCAGCACCTGGTCGACGGCGACGACGACCGCGCCACCGCCCGCGCCCTGGGCATCTCCGTACGCACCTGCCAGCGCCACGTGGCCGCGGTCATGAAGCAGCTGGGCGCGACGAGCCGTCTCCAGCTCGGCTACCTCGCCCACCGGCACGGCCTCCTCCGGCCCGACGAGCCCCCGGCCACGTTCGCGGACGGCCTGCGCCCGACCACGAAGGTACGTCAGGTCTGCTCCCCCGAGAGGAGCGGCTCGAAGGAGCGGTAGGCGGCGTAGTTCCTGAAGTGCCGGGCGTACAGCTCCGAGCCGTCGGTGAGGCGCTCGTCGAGCACCTCACCGACGTCGACGACGTGCCGCAGCCGCCAGGTGATCAGCTCGCCGGCTTCGTTCTCGTAACTCGTCTCCAGGCTCCTGCCGTGCGCTTCCGCCTTCTCGCGGGCCCGCGCGCCGTCGGCCGCGGTCAGCAGGACGAAGCTCTCCTGGTAGAGCGGAGCGTGATCGGGGGTGCCGGCCGAGCTCTCGCACAGCAGGACGGCGATGTACGTGGGCATGGTCCCGGCTATTTCTTGAAGCGGTTGTCGTTCAGGAGCTTCCAGGCGGTGTTGCACGAGCTCTCCCGGCAGCCCTTGAGATAGCCGAGCGTGTCGCCGTAGTGCTGCCCCGGGAACACCTGCCGGATGGAACCCCGCCGACAGCGGGAGATGAAGTTGGTGGCGATCTCACCCAGGTTCTCGTTCGCCGCACAGACGTCATCGGGACGGCGCTCGGTGGCGAGACGGGCGGGAGCGGGGCCGGCGGCCGCCTCCGCGGCCAGGGGGGAGCCCGCCAGCGCGCCGCCCGCCAGGACGGCGGCCAGCACGCAGCGGATCGCGAGCTTCCGCACGTGGGTGCCCATCGGATCAGCAGCCCGCCATCTTCTCGTAGGCGATCCAGACCTCACCCTTGTTGTTGAGGCTGACGTTTCCGGTCTTGTGGAGCCCGGTGTACTTCCCGCGGTACTTCCGCAGCTCCCCGACGGGCGATTCCAGCGTCATGTAGGGGGAGTCGGGCTTCCAGTCCCCGGAGAACTTCGCGTAGACCTCGTTGGTCCCGTCCGTGCCGCTCGCCCAGCAGGGGCGGGAGCCGGAGTAGAGCACCAGGTTGCCGTCGTACTGCATCTCCAGGCGGTAGCCGCCGTTCCGGAGGCAGTGGCCGGGGATGAGCCGGTCGGTGAAGGACGTGCCGTCGTTCCGGCACTCCTCGAATACCCGGACGCCACTGTGAGCGGCCCCGGCGGGGGCGGCCGTGGCCTGCCCCGTCACGGCCGCGAGGACGGTCATCAGGTTCACCGCGACGAGTACGCACATCCGGGAGACGTTCCTCATGCAAGCTGCCTTTCGTGAGCGCTCTTCCTCTGCGATGACAGAGCGTATCGACAGCCATACACTGAGTCGCCGGAATCGGAGGAACTCTCACCCGTTAGGGCAGGGCTTCCTGAGCAGTCGGGTCGCCGCGCGGCCGAACATGAGGCGGGCCGCGCGGTTCAGGGCGCCGTCGAAGAGGCGGGGCAGGAAGCGGACGCGGAGTTCCTCCCGCCACACCACCCGGCTGCCGCCCCCCGGTCCGGGCCGGACCTCGATCTCCGCCCAGCCCAGGACGACCCGGCCGCGCTTCTCCAGCCGGCACAGGCCGGGCTCTTCGCCCGTCGGCGGGCGCCAGACCGTCACCTCCATGACGTCGTCGACGCTCACCGGTCCGAGGCCCGACCGGGCCACGAAACGCGTTCCCTCGCGGGTCGGCGGCGCGGTGAGCACCTCGATCCTGGTCAGCGGGACCACGTCGGCGTGGCGGGGCCATTCCGTCAGCCGGCGCCACGCCTCCGCAGGGGCGAGCGGGGGCGTGCGTTCGAGGGAAAAGGGGGGCACGGCACGATCGTAGGGAATCGGCGCCGTCCTGACGGTGTTCCTCGGCGGTGACGGGTGTGGCAAGCCGGCTGCAAGTGGCCGGCAACCCCGCTCCGAAGACTGGGCGCATGACCACGAACAAGGTTTCCGACCCCGCCGTCCACCCCTACACCCGTGAGATGGCGATGATCCACCAGGTGTTCCGTCGCGAGTCGCGCCTGCTGGCCGAGCTCGTCCAGGACGTCCGGCCCTCGGACACCGCGCGGGCCCGGATTCTCGCCGAGCACTGGCGCCAGTACACCGTCGGCCTGCACGCCCACCACACCGGCGAGGACGAGGTGCTCTGGCCGGTCCTCCTCCCCCACCTCGACCTCGACGCCGAGCAGGTCCTCGCGATGGGGGCGCAGCACCGCGAGCTGACCGAGGGTATGGACGAGGTCCAGGTGCTCATGGACCGCTGGCAGGCACGGGCGCTGCCGGCGGACCGCGACGAGCTGGCCGAGGCGCTGCGCCGGCACCACCGGCAGCTGTGCGCCCATCTCGACGAGGAGGAGCGCGAGGTCATGCCGCTGGTCGCGCTCCACGTGGGCGGGGAGGACTGGCGGGCGGTCGGTGAGCGGGGCCTCGCCGAGACGCCCAGGGACCGGCTGATGATCGCCCTGGGAGCCATCCTGGAGGACTGCCCGCCCGAGGAGCGCCGGGAGTTCCTGGCCCGCCTGCCCGTCCCGGCGCGGGTGCTGTGGAAGCTGCTCGGGCAGCGGCAGTACCGGCGCGAGACGCGTCGGATCCGCGGCCGGCGCGCGACCGCCGCGTGAGCCGTCGTACCGGCGGGCGGCGTCCGCGTCCGCGTCCGTCCGTACCGTCCCACCGCACTTCCCGTACCGATCGAGGAAAGCCCGCCGATGCGCTTCGGATTCTCCGTCCCCCAGTTCGGCCCGTTCGCCGATCCCGGCCGCACGGCCGCCATGTGTACGGCCCTGGAGGCGCTGGGCTGCGACAGCCTCTGGGTGGCCGACCGGCTCCTGGCGCCGCTGACCCCGCCCGAGGGCTACCCGGGCGGACCGATGCCCGTCCGCTACGGCACGCACCTCGATCCACTGCTCGCGCTGGGCGTGGCGGCCGCGGCGACCTCGCGGGTGCGCCTGGGCAGCAGCACCCTCAACGCACTGTGGCAGCCGCCCCTCGTGCTCGCACGGGCGCTCACCACCCTCGACCTGATCAGCCGCGGACGTCTGGACGTGGGGCTCGGGCTGGGCTGGATGCGCGAGGAGTACGAGGCGGCCGCGGTGCCGTGGCAGGGGCGTGGCGCTCGGCTGGAGGAGACCCTGGACGTCCTTGAGGCCGTGTGGCGGTCCGGCACGGTGGTCCACACCGGCCCGCTGTGGACGATTCCGCCCTCGACCGTCCTGCCCCGGCCCCTCCAGAGCCCGAGGCCCCCGCTCCTGCTGGGCGGGTTCACCCCGTTCGCCCTGGAGCGGGTCGGGCGGCGTGCGGACGGCTGGCTCGCGGCCTCGATGCCGCTGCCGTACTTCGACGGTCTCTGGGCGGTGGCCCGCGAAGCGGCCGAGCGGGCGGGACGCGACCCGGGGGCGCTGCGCCGGGTGTTCCGCGTCAACGCCCACGTCACCACGGCCGAAGCGGACCCCGCGCAGACCCATCGGCGGGGGACCGTGCGGCAGATCTGCGACCACCTGAGGGCGATGTGCCGGGCGGACACCGACGAGGTGCTGGTGGACCTCCAGTTGACGACGGACTCCCCCGAGGAATACCTGGATCTGGCGGCGCGGTTCACGGCCGAGCTGACCGGCGGCTGACCCCGGCCGTTCCTACGCGGGCGCGGACGCCGCCGGCGGGTCGGCCAGGGCGGCCCGGGCGGCGGCCTCCCAGTGCGGCGAGTCCCAGGCGGCGGCCACCCGCACGGCTTCGTGGAAGTGGCGCCGGGCGTCGTCCGGGCGGCCCAGGAACCGGGCGAGTTCGCCCAGGGTCTGGGCGACGGGCCGGAAGACGAGGCTGAGACTGCTCGCCCCTCCCGCCAGCCCCGCGAGGGGCAGCAGGTCCGCGTAGACCTCGGCGGCCGCTTCCCGGTCGCCGAAGGCGACGGCGGCCGCGCCGCGCAGCCCGGCGAGGATGGAGTAGGCGAAGTCGGGCAGCAGCGGAGCGCGCCGGGCGAAGACCTCGCGGGCTTCGTCGGGGCGTCCCGCGGCGAGCAGGGCGAGCGCGGTGAGGGCCTCGTTGTGCGGCTGGTACTGCTCCCACACGGCGAGGAGCACGGGGAGGACCTCCGCGAGGCGGCCCTGCCGCAGCCGTATGCACCCGAGGGCCAGACCCGCCAGACCGCTGAGGTCCACCGCTCCCCGGGCCCGCAGTTCCGCCACCGCCGCGCCCAGCTCCCGTTCCGCCTCCTCGAAGCGCCCCTGCGCCATGGCGAGCATGGGGCGGCGCAGCCGGGCCACCGCGAACGCGCCCTGGAGCTCGTAGGTGCGGGCGATGCCGTCGGCGCGCACGAGGCAGCGCTCCATGTGCTCGGGGTCGTTGCGGGCGGCGGCGATGCGGGCGGCGGTGTAGGCGCTCATCCAGGAGTACTCGGGGCTGTCCTGGGAGGCGGCCACCTCGGTGAGTTCCTCGTGGAGCGGCAGGTAGGCGCCGGGGTCGAGTTCGCAGTCGACCCGGCGCAGCAGCGAGGTGAGGGTCAGCCCCCGCAGGCGTGGCTCGCCCATCGCCCGGGCGACCTCCACGGCCTGGTACGCGACGGTCAGGGCGCGCGGATCGGTGTCGTCGAGCGCGTCGGCGAGCTGGTCGAGGAGCAGGCAGCGCTGCCGGTCGGCCAGGCTTCGGTTCTCCAGCAGCCTGCCGAGTTCCGCGACGGCCTCGGGGTCGGAGTCGGCGTACGCGCGGACGCGCCAGGGGGTCGGTTCGGTCCAGGTCGTGTAGGCCGCGGTCAGCAGATCGGCGCGTCCTTCCGCGCGGGCGACCCGTACGGCTTGCCGCTGCGCCTCGCGGGCGGGCACCACGGCGCCCATCCGGATCCGGCAGTCGACCAGTTGGCCGAGCAGCAGGACGCGCAGCAGGGAGGCGTCCTGGCCGGCGAAGGCGGCCGGGTGGTCGGTCAGCAGGCGCAGGGCCTCGCCGAGGAGGGTCTCCGCGTTCTGCGGTGCGTAGCGGCGTACGGCCTGCTCGCCCGCGAGCCGGGCGTGGTGGACCGCCGGGCCGGCGTCTGCGGTGACGACCGCCGAGGCGCGCAGGAGGTGGTGGGCGGTGGCGGCGACGTCGTCGGAGCCGAGCGCGATCAGGCTCCGGCCGAGGCGGGAGTGCATACGGGCCAGCCGCAGGCGGGTGAGGTCGGCTTCGAGGGCGTCGCGTACGAGGGCGTGGCTGAAGCGGACGGTGCCCGGTCGCGGTTCGCTGAGCAGTCCCGCGGTGATGCCGGCGTCCAGGGCGTCGAGGAGCTGATCGGCGTCGTGGTCCGCGGCGTGGACCAGGAGGGCGACCGGGGCCTCGCGTCCGGCGACGGCCGCCAGGCGCAGCCCGGCCGTGACGGTCGGCGCGAGCAGGGCCAGCCGGCGGCGCAGCACGTCCTGGACGCCCTGCGGGATGCTGGCCAGCGCCTTCTCCTCGCCCTCTCCGGCCAGCAGGAGCGAACTCTCGCGCAGGTAGAAGGGGTTGCCGCCGGCGCGTTCGGCCAGGGCCGCCGCGGCCCGGTCGCTCATGCCGGCCGCCGTGCGCCGCAGCAGCGCCTTCGCCTGGGTGTCCGACAGTCCGTCGAGTGCCAGGCGTACGGGCGGGTGGGCGGCGAGGCGGGCGAGTGCCGCGGTCAGGTCGCCCTCGCCGGTGCGGTACGAGCCGACCAGGAGCAGCGGTACGTCGCGCAGCTGTTCGGCACACAGCAGGAACAGCTCGACGCTCTCCTGGTCGCCCCGGTGCAGGTCGTCCAGGAGGACGGCCAGCGGCTGCCGCAGTGCCGTGTCGCGGAGCCAGCCGAGCAGGGCCTTGTGGAGCCGGAAGCGGCGGGCGGGGCTGCCGTCCGGCTGCGCGGGGCCGGTCTCGGTGCCCGGGGCCAGCAGGGGGGCGAGCTCGTCGGCGTACGGGCCGGGCGGGGAGGCCTGCGCGAGGTCCGGCAGCATGTCGAACCAGGCCCGGCCGGGCGGGGCGCCCTCGGTCTCCGGGCACTGTCCGAAGGCGGTCAGCCAGCCCTGTGCGGGCAGTTGCCGGAGGGTGGCCTCCAGGAGGCTCGATTTGCCGATTCCGGCTTCTCCGGAGACCAGGACCACCTGAGCCCGGCCGGCGCGGGCCTGGTCGGCGGCGGCGGAGATGCGGGCGAGTTCCTCGTCGCGGCCCAGGAGGCGGTCGGCGGCGAGCACCGTCGGGGTGGCGGGCGGCGCCGTCTGCGGCGGGGCGTGGGGCACGGCGGACGCGGCGGGTACGCCGGGTGCGGCGGGTACGCCCGGTGCGGCGGGTACGCCCGGTGCGGCGGGTACGCCCGGTGCGGCGGGATCGGCGGTCTCCCGGTGGAGCAGGTCGAACCGCTGGTGCAGCAGGGCCTGTTCCAGCTCCAGCAGGGCGGGGCCGGGTGCGACGCCCAGGTCCTCGTCCAGGAGGCGCCGGGCCTGCCGCAGCGCGGCCAGGGCGTCGCCCTGACGGTCGTGGGCCCACAACGACAGGGCCAGCAGCCGCCAGCCCTCCTCGTGCAGCGGCTGCTCCCTGGTCAGAGCCCTCGCGTCGGCGAGTACCTGTGCGGTCTGTCCGCAGCGCAGCCGGGCCGCGGCGAGCCGTTCGCGGGCGCCGCGCCGTATCTCCTCCAGGCGGGTGCGCTCCCCGGCGGTCCACGGTTCGTCCGCGAACTCGGCGTACGGCTGACCGCCCCAGGTGGCGAGCGCCCGGGTCAGGCACTCGGCGGCGATGTGCGCGGGCAGTCCCGCCGCCGAGCCGGCGGCCACCTGGTCCTCGAACACCCAGGCGTCGACCGCGTCCCGCTCCACGGCGAGGGCGTAGCCGTAGGGCGCGCTGACCAGCACCCGTGCCGGGGTGCGGGGCGGCCGCCGCGGTTCGAGGGCTCGCCGCAGGCGTGCGACGTAGGCGTGCAGCGACGCCTGCGCGCTCGGCGGGACGCGCGTCGGCCACAGCCGCTCGATGATGCGCTCCGTGGGAACGACCGACCCGCGGGCGACCAGCAGTTGGACCAGGACCATCCGTGCGAGCCGGCCCCGGGTGTCGACCGGACGGCCGTCGACCTCGGCCCGGAAGGGGCCGAGCACCTTCAATGTGATCATGACAAGAACATCGTAGACGGGTCCCTGGTCAGGGGTGGGTCTCCCCTCAGCTCCCCTCCGCCGCCGCCCCCGGCTCCGCGAGGGCGCGGAACCGGTCCCACTGCACTGTCGGGCGGCGCAGGCCTCGGCGCCGGAGGTAGCGGTCGGTGGACCGCTTCGTCCGCCTCAGGACCCGCAGGGCGTCGCTCGCACGCCCCGAGCCCATGGGCTCGACGACGGCGGAGGGCGTCAGGAGCCATCCCGCGCCGGTATGCCGCAGGTCGCCGCGCACGAGCGCGTTGTACATGTGGTGGAGCAGTTCGTCGTGCCGGTGGACCAGCAGGCTGGCCGCTCCCGGCTCGACGGGGCAGTCCGGCGGCACCTCGACCAGATAGCCCGACCGCGTCGGCCGCGGGCGGGTGCGGGCCAGGACCGGGGCCCCCGAGGCATCGCGTGCGGCGAGCACCGCCGAGGGGAGCCGCCCCAGCTGTTCGGCTCCGGGGAGCAGCGACGGGCCGGCCACGGCGGGCGGCAGGTCGTGGTGCAGGAGCTCTTCCAGCGGCGGCCGCACCATGACCTGTTCCGGCGTGACCGTGATGAGGAGGCGCAGGTAGTACCAGGACATCAGCGGCCGCAGGGGAAGCCGGAGGTACGCGCGGCTGTGCGGCTGCCGCTCGAAGAGCGTGCGCCAGTACTCCTCGGCGCCCCGCGGGCCCGCCATGACCGTGTCCGGGCACTCGGCGCGGCCGGTGACGAAGATCTGCGGCGCGTGTGCGAGACCGCTGCCCGTCGGGTCGGAGAAGAGCAGGGCCACCCGGCCGTCCCGCCGGACGTTGAACGCCTTCTGCGCGAAGGCGAGGGAGGTGGTCAGCAGCAGCGTCCCGTCCTCGCGGCGTGCGACCGCCGTCGGCCAGGCCAGTGGCGTTCCGTCCTTGGCGAGGGTGACGAACTCGCAGGTGCGGTAGGCGTCCAGGACGCCGGGCGGGGCGGAGTCGAGCAGCGTCATCGCGCCGCTCCGGGGGGTACTGCGGGGAGACACGGTCGTTCGCTCCAGGGTCGAATGCCGACAGGGGATACGACACCGTGCCCGGCCCCTCTTGGCACGCACTTGGCGCCGACTTGCCGCCGCGTGCGGATCAGCGGGCGATGGAGATCGCGAAGGGTGCGAATCCACTGGCCCGGATCACGTGCGGTACGAACAGGATCGCGGCCTCCGTGGCGCGGGCGGTCCGGATCCCGCCGAGATCGGTGATCCACTCGCTGCGCCAGCCGAGGTCGAGGAGCAGTTCGCGGACGGTCTCCTTGGCCTGCGGGTCGTCGCCGGAGAGGTAGGCGTCGGGCGCCCTGGTGAGCGTGGCCGGGGCGGTCATCACCGGGAAGAGCATGGTGTTGAGCGTCTTGACGACGCGGGTTTCGGGGAGCGCTTCCTGGAGTTGCTCGGCAAGGCTTGAGCCGGGATAGATCAGGTCGGCGGGCAGTCCGTCCGGTCCGTCGACGGTGGCGTTGGAGACGTCGACGAGGATCTTGTCGCGCAGTTCCCCGCGCAGGGCGACGAGCCGGTCCAGCGAGCCGGCGCCCGGGGTGGCGTTGATGACGATCCGGGCGGTGCGGGCGGCGTCGGCGGCGGCGCCCGGCGTGCGGTCCGCCACGGTCACCTCGTGCCCTGCCCGGGTGAGGGCTGCGGCCAGGCTGCCGCCCACGCGGCCGTTTCCGAGAACTGCGATCCTGGTCATGATGATCTGGTCCTTCCGTGCGTGCGGTTGGTGGTGCGCGGTCAGCGTGAGAGCGTGGCGACGGCCTCGGCGTGGACGCCGGGCGCGGCGGCCAGGAGGCTCTGGCTCTGCGGGGTCCAGGGGCGGCCCTCGGCGTCGGAGATCCGTCCGCCGGCCTCGGTGACGAGCAGCGCCCCGGGCAGGAGGTCCGCGCGGGCTCCGGCGAACTGCCAGAAGGCGTCGATCCGGCCGGCGGCCACGTCCAGCAGGTGCAGTGTCGCGGGCACGGCGGTGCGGACGACGAGCGCGTCGAAGAGCATCGCGGTGATCGAGGAGCCGACGCGCCGCACGACCTGCTCGTCCTCGTCCGGCCGGGCCTGGCTGGTGGCCACGATGCTCAGGCCGAGGTCCGCGGTCTGGGAGACGCGCAGCGGCCGGCCGTCGAGGTGGGCGCCCGCGCCGGTGAGCGCGGTGTAGGTCTCGCCGGTCAACGGGAGGTGGACCGCGGTGAGCACCGGCCGGTTCTCGCGCACGAGGGTGGCGGTCACCGCCCACTCCGGCAGGCCGTGCAGGTGGTTGACGTTGCCTTCGGCCGGATCGACGACCCACCATTCGCCGGGCGGCAGCGCCCCGCCGTCCAGTTCGTCCTCCACCCAGCCGGCGGCCGGGCGCAGTGCCGTGAGGCGGGGGCGCAGGATGTCGAGGGCCGTGTCGTCGTTGGCGGCGAGCGCACGCATCAGCTCTTCGCGGGTCCGGTAGCGGACCACCTCGCCGAAGCGCTCGCGCAGCGCGGCACCGGCCGCGCGCACGGCGATCGCGGTCCGGCCGAGCAGGTCGGCGTCGGAGGCGGCGACATCAGTGGCCTGAAGCGTTTCGGGCATGGCGGTACTCCCAGGTGAGGAGGGGTGATTGAGGCGGTCCGGTCCGGGCTGTGCGTTCCGTGCCCCGCTCTGGTTTCGAAGGTATCCACCTCCTTGATTAACTTCAAATGCATGTCAAGCACGCCTAGGATTACTCAGATGCAATTGGATTTGAATCTGCTCGCCGCGCTCGACGCGCTGCTGGAGGAAGGCAGCGTGGCCGGGGCGGCCGCCCGCCTGCACGTCACCGCCCCCGCGATGAGCCGGAGTCTGGGCCGGATCCGGCGCACGACCGGGGACCAGATCCTGGTGCGCACCGGGCGCACGATGACCCCGACGCCGTATGCGATCGCCGTCCGGGCCCAGGTGCATGAGCTGTTGCACCAGGTCCAGGGGGTGCTGGCACCGAGCCGTGAACTCGATCTGGCGACGCTGGAGCGCACCTTCACACTCCGCTGGCACGATTCCCTGGTCGCCCTGAGCGGTGCCGCACTGCTCTCGGCCGTACGGGGACAGGCGCCGGGGGTGCGCTTGCGGTTCGTCGCGGAATCGAGCGTCGACACCCCCGGGCTGCGGCGCGGCGAGGTCGACCTGGAGGCGAACGCCAACCGGCCGAGCGCACCGGACATCCGTGCCGAGAACGTGGGCCGGACCCGCCTGGTCGTCGTCGTGCGGCAGGGGCACCCGCTCACCCGCGTCGGAACCGTCACCGCCCAGCAGTACGCCTCGGCGGAACACGTCACCGTCTCGCGGCGTGGAAACCTCGGCAACGCGCTCGACGACGCCCTCGCGCTGCACGGCCTCACCCGCCGCGTGGTGGCGAGCGTGCCCACCGAAGCGGCCGCGCTGGAGTTCGCGCGCGGCTCCGATCTCCTGGTCAGCGTCCCCGAAGCCACCGCACGGCCGGCGGTCGCCGACCTCGGCCTGGCCGTACTGCCCCTCCCGCTCGAACTGCCGTCGGCGTCGGTGTACCTGTCGTGGCATCAGCGCTACGACACCGACCAGGCCCACGCCTGGCTGCGCGGACTGGCGCGGACGGCGCTGGCCTTGGACGGAGCGTCGCCGTAGTCGGCGCCGGCCGGTGGGCAAGCGGTCTGCCCGGCGTTGTCCTCAGCTCGCCTCAGAGGGGTCTGGATTCGAGGAGTGCCAGCACCTCCGTGCCCTCGTGCACCCGGAACGCCACCGACGCCCTGGCCCGCAGGGCGTCTTCCAGCCGGGGGCGGTAGAGGGGGTGCAGGCGGGTGAGGGCGTCGTCCACCTCCGCCCATTCGGCCGCGCTGGCCTCGGCGGTGGGGCCGGGCTCTCCGGACACGGCGGTCGCGAGGAACACACCGGCGAGGATGCCGCGGCTGGGGTGCTGGTAGACCCCCACCAGGCCGTGGACCTCCACGTGGACCCCGGTCTCCTCGTGGGTCTCGCGCCCGGCCGCGTCCTGGAACGCCTCGCCCGGGTCCACCAGTCCGCCCGGGAGTTCCCAGCGTTCGGGGGTGCGGCGGCGGGTGATGAGCACGCGCCCCGCGGCGTCGAAGGCGACGCAGGTGGCCCCCAGGCGGTACCGGTCGCTCATGCGGTGGTCCCGCCCGTCGCGTCGTTGCGGAAGACCAGGAGGTACCTCCAGAAGAGGAGCCGCCGGATGCGGCTTCCGGGGAGGTCCGTTCCGCAGGCGCGGCGGATCTCCGCCAGGGACATCGACGGGGCGGCCACCGGAGCGGTGGAGGCCGAGGGGGGAGCGGGCGAGCGGCGCTCCGCGAGGAAGACCGCCGCTCGGTACGCGGCGTTGACGGGCACGGCCAGGAGGCTCAGCGCGCGGTCCGTGAAGGAGGTCTCGCGGTAGCAGCCGAGGATCACCAGGACGCCGTCGTCGGTGAGGGAGGCGCGAAGCGTGCGGACGGTCTCGAAGGGGACGTGGTGGATGCTGGCCAGGCAGGCGATGAAGTCGTAGGTGCCCGGTCGCGGCTCCAGCCGCGTGACGTCCGCCCGCTCGAAGCGGACGCGTCCGGGGAGTTCGGCCCCGGCGCCGCGCTCCCGGGCGATGGCGATGACGCGCTCGTCCGGGTCGATGGCGTCCACCTCGATCCCCCGGCGGGCGAGTTCCGTCGCGAACCGCCCCTCGCCACAGCCCACGTCGAGGGCCCTGCGGCAGGAGGCGGGGAGCTCGCGGAGCAAGAGGTCGTGGTAGTGGTCATTGTGGTTGAACGGCACCGTCGCATCATGGCACGGGGCCACGGGGGCGGCGCAGCGCCAGGGCGGCGGGCAGCAGCCAGGCGACGCCCAGGAGCTGGCCGGCCAGCACGTCGACACCGAAGTGCACGCCGAGGAACACCCGGCTCCACGCGACGAGTTCGGCCGCCACCGCCGCCAGTACGAGGAGCGGCCCCGCCACGCGCCGGGGCGTGCGGGCGCCGGCGTACAGGGCGGCCAGCAGGAAGCCGGTGGTCACGCCGACCGCGTGTCCGCTCGGGAAGCCGAAGCCCTCGGCGTGGAGCGCGGCGCAGCCCAGCGCGGGGCGCGGGCGCTGGACCCGGTCCTTGAGCAGGTTGCAGCTCAGGGTGGCGGCGTACGGGACGAGGAGGAGGACGGCGGCGCCGGTGACGTCCCGCCGCAGGAGGGCGTAGGACGCCGATCCGACGGCGAGGAGGGTCACCGGCCACGGGTCGCCCCAGGAGGTGAGCGCTTCCAGGATCCGGACGCGCCCGCCGCCGTCGGCCGCCCAGGAGCAGAGCGCGGCGCTCAGCTCCCCGTCCCGCCGCAGGGTCAGGAGGAGCAGCAGCAGCAGGACGGCGTGTACGGCGGCCCACCACGCGAGCCACACCGGCCACACCGGCCGCAGCGGCCATCGGGCCCGCGACCGGGTGCGGCTCGGTGTGCTCATGCCGGGCTGTCGGACTTCGCCAGGTGCTCCAGCAGTTCGCGCGGGGTGCGGATGGTCCGCAGGGTGCTGTCCTCCAGCTGACAGCCGAACTCGTCCTCCACCCGGCTGATGATCTCCATCTGGTTGAGGGAGTCGATGTCGAGGTCGCCGAAGGCCACGTCGATCTGCTCCCGCGAGAAGGGGCTTCCGGTGATCTCTTCCATCAGGGGCGCGAGGACGGCGAGGAATTCCTGCTCGGTCATGGACGTGGTCCCTTTCGTGAGAGGGGGCGGGCGCGCCAGTGCATGCGGGTGGCGGTCAGTGCCCAGACCGCGGCGGCGAAGACGCCGAGCACCGCCATGTCGGCGAGGGCCCGGTGGCCGTCGGGGCTGGTCAGGGAGGAGCGCAGGCCGTCGGCCGCGTACACCGCCGGGTTGAGGCGGCCGATCCGGACCAGTACGTCGGGGAGCAGGTCCGGGGGGACGGCGACGGGTCCGGCGGCCATCATGACGAGGGTGGTGGCCAGGCTCAGCGAGGACGCCTGTTCGATGGTGGCGGACCTGCTGCCGATGAGGGCGCCCAGCCCGGCCGAGGGGAGCAGCGCGAGCAGCAGGCAGGCCGGGGCGAGGGGGGAGAACGCGAGCCGGACGTCGAGGAGGGCCGAACCGAGCAGCAGCGTCACCGCGATGGCGGGCAGGGCCAGGACGGTGAACGCCGCCAGTGTGGCCAGGATGAGGGCTTCGCGCCGCACCGGGAGGGCGGCGTAGTACTCGAAGGCGCCGTTGCCGCGCATGAAGGCGAAGTTGCTGGCGATCCTGTTCTGGGTCTCGAAGAGGATCGCCATGGTGACGCTGCCCGTGAGGACGTACTCGGTCGCCCCGGCGCCGGAGTTCCTGGCGAAGAGGCCCAGGGCGGCGATGCTGACGAGCGGGGCGAGGGTCCCGGTGAGCACCATCTGGGGCCAGGACCAGCGCCAGTTGGTGAGCTGGATCCGGAACAGGTCCCAGACCTGCCCGGGGAAGCCCAGCCCGCGTTTTCCGTCATGCGTAGCTGACATAGACGTCTTCCAGGGTCGCGGTGTGCAGCGTGAACTCGGGGAACCGGGTGAGGTCCACCTCCTTGGTCAGGCGGGGCAGGTCCGCGGAGTCGACCAGGGCGACGACCCTGCCGCGGTGCAGGTGCTGCACCTGGGCGTAGTCGGGCAGTTCGTGCGCCTGCCCTTCGCCGAGGGTGATCGACAGGCGTACCCGGGAGTGCAGGGAGGACTTGAGTGCGGCGGGGGCGCCCAGGGCGACGAGCCGGCCCTCCTTGAGGATCCCCACGCGTTCGATCACCTGTTCCGCCTCGATGGCGTTGTGGGTGATGAGGACGATGGTGCGGCCGTCGCGCTGGTTGAGGTCCCTGAGCAGGTGCCACACCTGGCGGCGGCGGGAGGGGTCGAGTTCGTTGGTGGGTTCGTCGAGGATGAGGACGGGGGGCGAGCCGCTGAGGGTCACCGCGATCTGCAGCAGCCGGCGCTCCCCGCCGGAGAGTTGCCGGGCCACCTTGCCGGCCAGGCCGGTCAGGCCGAGCAGTTCCAGCAGGGCGTCGCGTTCCCGCCGGGCCGCCCGGGCGGTGACCCCGCGCAGGTGGGCGCTGAAGTAGACGGCCTCCTTGACGGTCAGGCTGTTGAGGGCGAAGGCGGTCTGCGGCATGTAGCCGACGGTGGAGGCCGTGAAGCGGGGGTGGGCGAGGACGTCCCGGCCGAGGAGCCGGACCGTGCCCCGGTCCGGCCGTACCAGTCCGATCATCTGTTTGATCAGGGTGGTCTTTCCCGCTCCGTTGCTGCCGAGGAGTCCGAAGAACTCGCCCTGGCCGATGCGGAAGGAGATCTCCGTATTGGCCGGCCGGGCGGCGCCGCCGAACTGCTTGTGCAGGCCCTCGACCTCGTACGCGCTGTCACTCGCGGTGTGTGCCATGTCAGGTTCCCCGGGTGGCCCGGAGCCAGGTGCTGCGGACCACGGCGGCGGCGCCCGTGATGTCCGCGGGGGGCGTCGACCGTACCGCCGCGCTCCCGAAGGCGCGGTAGAAGCCGTTCATGGCCGGATCCGAGGGGAGGTACCCGTGGGAGGCCGAGGCCACGGCCTCCGCGGGCGGAGCGCCGGCGTACTGGAATTCCACGTGCCGGCCGCAGGCGACCGTCAGCCGCCCCAGCCGGGGGCTGCCCACGGGCAGCTTCAGCCGGTCCTGCTCGGCGGCCGGGAGCACCCGCACGGACGGATCGAGCGCCAGCAGCGCCCGTCCGACGAGGTCCTCCTCCTCGGGGCGAAGCGGTACGTCGGCGTAGAGGTAGGCGCAGTTGCTGTCGCCCTGGAACACCATGCGGTCGGCCAGGCCCAGGTCCGCCAGTACGGTGTCGGGCCGCAGGTGCGTCTCGACGTAGTCGATGCCGTGGTCGGAGAAGAGCAGGTACTGCGCCTGCTCGCCCACGGCCTCCGCGAGCCGTGCCACGCAGGCGTCGATCCGGGCGTAGACGTCCAGGATCTGCTGCCGGGCCCGGTCGCGTTCGCCGGCGCCGCCGCGGACCGCGTGCCAGTACAGGAACTCCTGTGCGTGGTCGGCCTGGTTGAAGCGGACGAAGAGGACGTCGGGATCGTGCCGCTCCAGCACCTCCAGGGCGGTCCGCTCCACCCATTCGGCGCGGGGTGACTCGTGGAAGGCGTGGTGCGGGTTGGCGGTGTACTCGACGTGCAGCGAGGCGGGCCCCTCCCCCGGGCGGCCGGCCACCTCCAGCCCGCCGAACCCCAGGGTGATCACGGCGGTGCCCAGCCGCAGCCCGATCCGGTCACCGCCGAGCGGCCGGCACGAGACCGCCACCGACACCGAGCCCGAGGGCACCGCGACGTCCAGCCGGACGGGCTCCGGGCCGGCCACGGACGCGGTCCCTTCGCCGCCGCCCACCCTGACCGTCCCGGACCGCCGGTCCACGTGCAGGTACAGGCGCACCTCGTGCCCCGGGTACGGGACGTCCACCCATCCGTCGGCCGCCCCGGCGGCGGCCGGCGCGAGCGGGACGACGAGCTCGCGCGCGGGAGCGTAGAGGCAGTAGCAGCCGGGGGACGTCTGCCGGACGGTACGGGAGAAGGTCTGCGGGAAGTGCACGGCGGCCGCGGAGGCGCCCTGGCCGGCGAACCAGTCGAGCAGACCGGGTGCGGTCAGCGAACTGCTCTCGTACGGGTGGAAGGAGGACAGCGGGTCCTCGGCGCGCTCCCGGATCTCCCGGGCGTCCTCCCGCTCCCAGAACCGGTTCCCGACGATCCCGTGCCCGTTCGGGTGCGTGCCCGTGAGGAAGGAGGCGTGCGAGGGGGCCGTCGAGGAGGGGAAGACGCTGCGCAGGTCGTGGACGGGGGTACCGGGCAGGGTGGTCAGCGCCCGGCTCAGGTTGAAGAAGTCGTGCTCCCGGATGACCCCGGGAAGGCCGCCGTCCACGCAGATGACGACCAGCCTGCGTCGTCCGGTCATGCTCCCGCCCCCGTCCTGTCCGAGGGTCCCCGCTCGACGGCGGGGACCGTGTTGTGCCGGTGCAGCAGCCAGGCTCCGCCCGGGTGCCCGGGCCGGTACTGCCAGTGGGTGATCGCGCCGTGGTCCACCAGCAGCTCGATCCGGCTTCCGCCGCCGCACAGCAGCTCGTTCACGGCGTCGAAGAAGCCGCTGTGGGTGACCAGTACGATCCGCTGGTCCGCCGCGGCCCGGCGGCACAGCCCGCTCACGCAGGCGGCGACCCGGGTCAGGAACGCGTGCCAGGACTCCGCGCCCGGGGGCGGCGGATGCAGCCGGTCCTCCCGGGGGTGCGGCAGGGGCCCGCCCCCGGGCGCGGCCCAGGCGATCTCGTTGAGGCGCGGGTCCTCCCGGACGGCGAGGCCGGTGCGCCCGGCGACGAATTCCGCGGTCCGCCGGGCCCGCGGCAGCACGCTGGTGCGCAGTTCGGTGGGGCCGCGTCCGGCCAGCCACCGGGCGGCGGCCCGGGCCTGCAGCCGCCCCCGCCCGGTCAGGTCCGCACCGTGCGGAAGGTGTGTGCCGCCGCGGTCCTCGGCGTGGCGCAGTAGGTAGAGGTGCATGTCACTCCAGCGAGGCGGGGGCGGTGGTGTGCCAGTCCCACGCCGTACGGACGATGTCGTCGAGGTCGCGCTCGGCCCGCCAGCCGAACCGGCTCAGCGCCAGGCCCGGGTCGGCCCAGGACAGCCCCGGGTCGCCGGGGCGGCGCGGCGCCACGGCGACGGGGGTGTCCTTGCCCGAGACCCGGCGCAGGGCGTCGACCAGTTCGCGCACGCTGACCGGCCTGCCGCGGCCCAGGTTCACGGGGCCGCAGCGCGCGGGGTCGTCGAGGCCCTCCAGCACGCGCAGGTGCGCGGCCGCGAGGTCCTCGACGTGGACGTAGTCGCGCAGCGCCGTGCCGTCGGGCGTCGGATGGTCCTCGCCGAAGATCCGCAGGACGGGGGCCAGGCCGAGGGTGACGCGTACGGCCACCGGCAGGAGCTGGGTCGCCGAGGGGCCCGCGTACTCCCCCCACGAGGCGTCGTCGGCCGCGCCCGCCGCGTTGAAGTAGCGCAGGGCGGCGTGGCGCATCCCGGTGGCCTGCGCGTAGGAGGCGATCATGCGCTCGCCCACGTACTTCGTCTCGCCGTAGGGGCTCTGCGGCCGGACCGGCGCGGTCTCGTCCACGGGGCAGATCTGCGGGGTGCCGTACACCGCGCAGGAGGAGGAGAACACGAAGCGCTCCACCCCGGTGCGGGCGCACAGCGCGAGCACGTTCTGCGTTCCGGTGACGTTCACGTCGAAGTAGGTGGCGATGTCGCGCAGCGAGGCCTCGGAGGACTTCAGGGCCGCGAAGTGGATCACGGCGTCGGGGCGGAACCCCTCGAAGGCCGGGGCCATCGCCGCGGTGTCGCGTACGTCCACGACGTGCAGGCGGCTGTGCGGGACGGCTTCGCGGCGGCCGGTGCTGAGGTCGTCCACGACCTCGACCTCGTGGCCGGCGGCCAGCAGCCGCCGTACGGTGAAGGAGCCCACGTACCCGGCTCCCCCGGTCACCAGCACTCTCATCGCACATCGCCTCCATCGGGTCGTACGGACAGGGGGCCGCGCAGTTCCCGGCCGGTCATGAACGCCTCGGCCGCCTCCACGCCGACCTGCGTGCCCCGGTAGGACGCCAGGGTCCGCACGGCTTCCGGGGAGCGCGGGTGGGGCGGTTCGAAGACCTCGTAGGGGTAGGCGGCCAGCGCCCGGCACTTGGCTTCGACGTGCCCCGTCACGTCGTAGAACAGGTTCGGTGCGAACGGGGCCGCCAGGCCCGTCTGCTGCTCCGTCGACGACAGGACCTCGAAGTGCAGCACCTGCCGGACGGATCCGGCCCCCAGGATCCGGGTGCCGTACACCACCGCCCGGGCCACGCCGCGGTGGTCGGCGTGGATGTCGCCCGGGTGGTGGGTGAGGACCATCTCGGGGCGCGCCGCGCGCAGGGTCCGGCCGACGGCGTCGACCACATGGCGCTGCGGGAGGTCGGCGAGGAGGCTGCCGTCCACGGCCAGGCCGCCGAAGGAGACCTCGGCGGCGCCGAGTGCCTCGGCGGCGGCCCGGCAGCGGTCGCGGGCGTGCTCGATCGTCACGCCCCGGTGCCGCAGGGAGACGCCCTCGGCGAGGATGTGGACGTGCACGTGCGCGCCCTGCCGGCTCAGGGCGGAGAGCGTCGCTCCGGCGCCGAGCACCTCGTCGTCCGGGTGCGCGGCGATGACCAGGACCTTCACGCGTCCTCCGCGGCCGGTCGCCCGGGGGCGGCTGCGCCCTGCCTGACCAGCGCGCCCATGGCGTAGAGCCGGCGTACGAGCGCGGCGGGGCCGGTGCCCGGGGGCGTGAGCAGCCGGCGCGGCTCACCGGCCTCGACGGCCGTGCGCAGGGCGGCGTAGGTGTCGCGGTCGAGCTCCATGATGTGCGACGTGCGCGGTACGAAGACGAAGCCGCCCTCCGCCTCCTCGCGCACCCGTACGTCGTCCCAGGCCAGTTCGTCGAGGAGCGCCTGCGGGCCGAGCCGGTCCAGGGCCAGGAGGTCGAGGCGGTGGACGAGGTACTCCGCGCGCCGCGCCGCCCGGTGGCCGCCGCGCACCGCCTCGGATCCGGCGGCCCCGTACGCCCGGGCGGCCTCCGGGTCGTCCAGGAGCCGGCGCATCGCCTGCCGGAGGTCCTCGTCGTCGAGGACCAGCAGGCCGTGCCGCTCGTCCTCCACGAACTCGGGGATGCCGCCCTGGGCGGAGGCGATGACGGGACGGCCGGCGGCCATGGCCTCCTTCAGCGCGAGCGGGCCCGTCTCGGGGACGGTGCCGGCGAGGACGACGGCGTCGCAGGCCGCCAGCAGCGGGGCGACCTGTGTCTGGTGGCCGGTGAACCGGACGCGGTCGGCGACGCCCCGTTCCGCGGCCTGGCGGCGCAGTTCCTCCCGCAGCGGCCCGTCACCCGCGACGAGCAGCAGCGGCTGCGTGGCCGTCGGCGGGAGGCCGAGGTCGGCGAGGGCGTCGATCACCCGGTCGACGCCCTTCTCCCAGGAGAGCCGGGCCAGTACGAGGAACACGAACCGGTCGGGCGGCAGTCCCAGTTCCCGCCGTGCGGCCTCGCGGTCCGACGCGTCCAGGGCCGCGAGCAGCGGGTCCCCGACGCCGCTGGTGAGGACCTCGACCTGTTCGTCCCGCAGGACGCCGGCCTTGATCAGGGGCTCGAACTGGCGCCGGCGCTGTTCCCGCGAGGTGGCGAGGACGAGGTCCACGCCGCTGAACAGGCCGCGCACCTCCTCGGTGGTCCCCAGGGGGAAGGCCGAGTGGCGGAAGAGGACCACGGCGGCGTCGAGGCCGTCCCGGGCGCGGGCCCGGTGGACGGCGGCGGCGTCCGCGCGGCCGGTGACGCAGACGATGCGGGGGCGGAGGTCCGCGAGCGCCTGGCTGACCGCGTCGGCGGCGTCGGCGGCAGCGGCCGCGTCGGCTCCCTCGGCCGCGTCGGCCGCGTCGGCGGCGAAGGGCGGTACGGCGACGGCCCGGAGCCCGGCGGCGCGACACTCGCGGAGCATCGCGCCGCCTTCCTCCGCGAGGACGGTGACCGCGTGGCCCGCCCCGGCCAGCCCGAGCGCCGCGTCGTACATGTAGCGGTGTTTTCCGCCCCAGACCTGGTCGGAGACGGTAAGGACGATCTCCATCAGTTCCGCACACCCCTCCCGAAGATTCCCGGGCACGAGCCGGGGATGGTCCACAGTGCGCCGAAGGCGCGCAGCGCCGCCGGGCGGGCCTCGCCCACCCCGCCGAGGACGGCGTAGGTCATACCGCTGGCCCGGGCCTCGCGCAGGCACTCCTCGATGAGCGCGGTCGCCAGGGACAGGTCGCGGCCGCGCGCCCCGGGGACGAGCGCGATCGCCGAGAGCATCCCGAGCCGCGCGGTGTCGTAGGCGAGGAAGCCGAGCAGGCGGTCCTTGGGCGGCAGTTCCCTGTCGCGGTCGACCACGATCACCGAGGAGATCGGGTCCCGCGCGAACGAGCGGTGTATCTCGCTCGCCCAGCCGCCGCCGAAGGTCTCCCTGAGCCAGTCGACGATCAGCAGTTCCTCACTGGCCTCGGGACGGCGCACCCACAGGTCCCGGCCGCCGACCGTCAGGGACGTGGGCGTGGAACTCGGCTTCCAGGTGCGAAAGTCGATGAAGAGGTCCGCCCATTCCAGGCTGCGGTCGTCGCGGGCCACGGCGCTGCGGGGCTCCGTGGAGTCCGGGATCCACCACGCCGCGCGGCTCAGCTCCGGCGGGAAGCGGTCCGCGTGCGCGCCGACCTCGACCAGCGCGTACGCGTAGCCGAGCCACAGCAGCCGCTCCAGGGCCGCCCGGACGAGGAGCCAGTGGACGTCGGCCCGGTCCGCCGCGGGAACCGTGCCCGCCACTTCGACGGCGCCGACGGTGCCCGGCCCGTCGGCGTTGACGGCGCACCGGCCCAGGAGGGTCCCGTCGCGGTGCAGTTCGACGGCCGACTCGGCCCGCGGGCCGGCGCCCGGCCGGACCCGTACGGCGACGGGGGCCGCCCCGGCGGCGGCGTTGGCCTCGGCGGCTGCGGCGGGCAGGGCCCGGAGCCCCGGGGTGAGGTCGTACAGCCGTATCAGTGCCTCCCTGGCCACGGCCTACCTCACCTCCGCGCCTTCGAAGATCTGCCGGTCCAGCAGGGAGGTGAGCGGGGGGCCGTCGGCCCCCTCGTCCGAGGCGAAGTCCCAGAAGATCTCGCGCAGCCGCTCCTCGGTGAACTCCTCCTGCTCCTCGACGAGCTGGCGCTGGCCCTGGGTCCAGATCTCGCGCACCGCGGCGTCCTTGGTGTTGCCCAGGGGGGCGGCGCTGTAGAGGCGGCTCATGGTGACGTCGCCGGTGGCGGAGATCGCGATGCTGCTGTCGCGGACCAGGTAGGGGAACATGACCACGTCCTGGAACGGGCGCAGTTTCTCGCCCGGGACCAGGTAGGGCGCGTTGAGGTTCAGGTCGAAGTCCGTGGCCGGGACGTCCTGCTTGAACGCGGTCACCCGCCGGTGGACCGCCATGGTCTCCTCCTCCGTCAGCAGGAGGCGGTTGCGGCCGCCGCGGCCGTGCGCCCGGACCAGGATGAGGTCCTGGCGGCGGAAGCCGTGGGCCCGCAGGTAGTGCGCGAGGTCGAACACGTTGTGCTGGTTGGTCTTCATCACGGTGGTCAGCACCTTGAAGCTGCTGACGCGGTCGCGCAGGTAGACCGAGTTCTCCACGACGGTGTCGAACACGTCCATGAGGCGGACGGCGGCGAAGGTCTCGCGCGTGCCGTCCATGCTGACCCGCACGGACGAGATGCCGCTGTCCACGATCCGGTCGAGCTGTTCCCGGGTGTGCGCCGCCGCGTTGGTGATGAGGGTGACGGTCGAGTGCCGCAGCTTCGGGACCACGTCCAGCAGCTGCCAGAACCCCTTGCGGATCGTGGGCTCGCCGCCGGTGAGGGTGATCTCGAAGGTGCCCATCCGGTCGAGCTGGAGCATGATGTCCTGGAGCTGCTCGATGGAGAGCATCTTGCGCCGGATGTGGAGGGGGATCTCCCCGGTGTTGGTCCGGCAGTGGATGCAGCGCAGGTCACACGCGTAGGTGACGTCCAGACTGGCGCGTACGGGTGCGGTGTAGCCGGCCATCAGTCGGCCCCCTCCTCTTGGAAGATGCGCTGGCGTGTGTCGTCGGGATGCCGGGAACGCCACCATGCGAGGGTCCGCCGGATCCCCTCCTCGATGCCCACCGCGGCGGGCGCGGCGCCGACCTGCCCGGTCTGGAGGGCGGTGTCGGCCCGGAACTCGGCGATCTCGTTCGGCCGCCCCTCCTTGCGCGCCACCCGGGCTCCCGGGGACATCCCCTCCAGGATCGCGACGACCTCGTTGACCGAGAGGGACCGCCCCGAGCCGAAGTTCACGACGGGCAGGAGCGGCCGGTCGGCGAGGGCGAGGAGTTTGCCGACGACGTCGGCGATGTAGGTGAAGTCGCGGCGCTGCTCGCCGTCGCCCTCCACGGGCAGCTCGTTGCGGGTGAGCAGGTTGGCGCAGAGCCTGGGGACGAGGGCGTCGGGCCGCTCACCGGGCCCGTAGACGTTGAAGAACCGGACGATGCCCACCTCGGGGGCGCCCGGCGCCCGCTGGTGCGCCCCGGCCACCATCTCCAGCCCGACCTTGCTGGCCGCGTAGGGCGAGCGCGGGGAGAGGGCGCTGCTCTCCGGGGTGGGCAGGACGTCGGCCTGGCCGTACACCTCGCAGGTGCTGCCGACGACGGTCTTCGGGACGCCGGCCGTGGTGCAGAGGTTCAGCAGGTGGCGGCCGGAATCCACGTTGTCGAGGTAGTCGAGCGGCTGCTTGAAGGACCGAGGGACGCTCTTGTGCGAGGCGAGGTGGTAGACCAGCCGCACATCGGAGAGGTCCCTCTCCTCTAACTCCAGAACGGATTTCTCAAGGAATTTCCCCGTTCCCTCCGGCGGAATGAGGGGCGGTACCCGCAGGTCGTCGACGACCGTGACGTCCTTGCCGGATGCCGCCAGGGCGCGGGCGAGATGCCCGCCGATGAAACCGGCGCCGCCGGTCACCAGGATCCGATCTCTCAAAGCTTTCCGCATAACCAATACCTCAGCGTCCCCGCTAGTGGGTCAACTCGTGAATGGTCTGTCGGTTTGCCGGTATGCCGGTACGCATACTCAGGGCCGGCTTGATGGGGGGCGGAAGTGCCGCCAGGCCCGTGATCGACATTGCCACCCTAAGCTGCGAAACCACCCCATCTCAGCGTGACTCAGGTCACGTTTCGATCGTTTTCTGTTCGGTTTTGACCAGTAATCCCAGGTGAGATGAACCCGGAGCCTTGTTTTCCGCTCCCCCCGGGCTGCACCGCCGACCGCTTGTCTGTCTCGAAACCTGCCGTGGTTTGGCCGACCGCCTCCCCTCCCTCCCCTCCCCCCTCCTGCGTACCGGTGAGTAAACGCTCACGCGAAACGCACCGCCCGTCACCCGCGCCTTTCGGAAAGGCCGGGGAGGCCGGCCACGAGCTGGACGTCGACTTCTCGGCCTTTCCGCCCGGACGACCGGACGCGCCCGTCACCATCGACCCATGACCGTGCCCAGCCTCGCCCAGCGCCTCGCCGACCACGTTCAGCACCTTCTTGGCGCCGGCCCTCGACTGGCCACGGAGGACCTTGCCGTCGCCATGAGGTTCGGCCACGCCGGGAAGGCCGCGACAGCCCGCGCCATCACCGACCTCCTGGCCGCCCACGGAGTGGACACGCGCGACGATCTCCGCACATGGCTCGGCCGCGTGCTTTCGCTGCGGACGCCGGCAGCCTGGGCCTCGGCTACGAGCAACTGCGCAGGGTGTACGAAGACGCCACCGCGCTTCTCGGGCACGACGAGGGCGGCCTGGAGCACGCCGTTTGGCGGTTCAAGGCGAGACCCGCGCAGCAACGTTTCGGAACCCTCGGATAGCCTCGCGGGATGCCGGACACCGTGCCGGTCATCGCCCACCACAGCACGACCTTCACAGGGAGGAGCCGCATTGAGCCAGTACTACGGCATGGGTGACCAGACCCTGTGGAACCCGTCCAACGGGGCCTCCCGGCTTTTCATGCGCCAGGTGCGCGTCTACCAGGCCGAACTGAACCTCCCCTCCGGCATCGGCCCCATGCGGAGCGACGAGTGCCAGATCGACCCCCTCGTGTTCGAGGCGTTCGTCGCCGCCCTGCTCGCATGGCACCGGGGAACGAGGCACGCCGTCGTGGCTGCCCTGTCCGAGGGGTTCGTCGTGACGGTGCTGGCCCTGGCGGAGCGAGCGGGCATCGAGGTGGCATGGCAGCCGGCACCCGTCGCCGGGGCCGGCGGCCTCAAGGATGTTCAGGTCCCGACGGCCCCCGATTCCTCTGACGAGGCTTGGGCAGCCGCCCTTCAGCAGAGGTCACGCGAGTTGAGCCGCTTCATGGCGGCCTGAGAGGGCGCATGGATCGGCGCCGGCTCTTGCGCCGGGTGCCGGAGCCGCAGGTACGCGCTCAAGACGGAGTGTCCGGCGGCGGTGCGATGACCGGCGCGACACCGGACCAGCCGCCGGCAGTCAGAACCCGCAGGGCCAGACGGTGACGCGGTCCCGTTCCGCAGAAACCTCGACCCACGATCCCATCGACGCCTTCCGGCGGTGGCGGGTCGGCAAGGTCGAACAGGATCTGCGTGCCACCCACCTCCAGGGCAGCGCCTCCGTCTTCGAAGAGGCTCAGCCGCCCACGAAAGACGATGCGGTCGCCCTCGTCCCGCAGCTCGAAGACACCAGCGGCACTTGGCCAGGTATTCACAGTCCAGGCGATGTCCTCATCCACAGTCCACTCGACGTGGTGCTCCCGCCCCACTGCCTCAGGATCCCCCTGCCACAGCCCCACAACGGCGCCCACCGGCGAGTGCACGCGGACAGCCATGGGCATCGACGGAGCAAGCTGCGCTGCCTCTACTTCGACCAACACCCCACCACCGTCCCACCAGGGGGATGGGGATGGGGGATGGGGGCGTGCGCACCGGCATCGGGAAACGCCCCCGCGCCGGACTGCCACGGCTGTAACATGTCATCCAGTGGATGACAATCGGACTGTCATCCGCCCGTTGACCACAGAAAGAGACCCCCATGGGCAGCAGTGTCGAGACGCTGGAATTCCAGGCCGAGACCCGCCAGTTGCTCCGCCTGGTGATTCACTCGATCTACTCGAACAAGGACATCTTCCTGCGCGAGCTGATCTCGAACGCCTCCGACGCCTTGGACAAGCTGCGGCTGGAATCGCTGACCGACTCCAGCCTCACCGAGACCGATACCCCTGACCTGCACATCTCGCTGGAGGTCGACAAGGACGCCCGCACCCTGACCGTCCGTGACAACGGCATCGGCATGACGCGGGACGATCTCGTGGAGCTGATCGGCACGATCGCCAAGTCGGGCACCGCGGGCCTGCTGGAGAAGATCAAGGAGTCCAAGGACGCCGCCACCGCCGAGAGCCTGATCGGGCAGTTCGGCGTCGGTTTCTACTCGGCGTTCATGGTCGCCGACAAGGTCACCCTGCGCACCCGGCGCGCCGGCACCGACTCCGGCACCCAGTGGGAGTCCGACGGCGAGGGGACCTACGCCATCCAGGCCGTCGACGGGCTGCCCGTGGGCACCTCGGTCACCCTGCACCTCAAGCCGGCCGACAGCGAGGACGGCCTCGCCGACTACCTGTCCGAGACGAAGATCCGTCAGATCGTCAAGCGGTACTCGGACTTCATCCGCTGGCCGATCCGGATGGCCACCGCGGACGCCGGCACCGAGGACACGCTCAACTCGATGAAGGCGCTGTGGGCGCGGCCGCGCAGCGAGGTGAGCGAAGACGAGTACAACGAGTTCTACCAGCAGATCGGCCACGACTGGCTGCCCCCGGCCGAGACGATCCACATGCGCGCCGAGGGCACCTTCGAGTACGAGGCGCTGCTCTTCATCCCCTCGCAGGCCCCCTTCGACCTGTTCTCCCGCGAGACCAAGCCCGGCGTGCAGCTGTACGTCAAGCGGGTGTTCATCATGGACGACTGCGAAGCGCTCATGCCCAACTACCTGCGCTTCGTCAAGGGTGTCGTCGACGCCCACGACCTGTCGCTGAACGTCTCCCGCGAGATCCTCCAGCACGACCGCCAGATCCGCGGCGTGCGCCGGCGCCTGGTCAAGAAGGTCCTCGGCGCCCTCAAGGACATGCGGTCGAAGGACGCCGAGCGCTACGCGAAGGTGTGGGCCCAGTTCGGCCGGGCGCTGAAGGAAGGCCTGGTCGAGGACACGGACAACACCGAGGCCCTGCTGGAGCTGGTGTCGGCGGCCTCCACCCACGACCCCGACGGGACCACCACCCTGCGCGAGTACGTCGAGCGCATGAAGGACGGCCAGGACACCATCTACTACCTGACCGGCGAGAGCCGGGCCATGGTGGAGAACTCCCCGCACATGGAGGCCTTCGCCGCCAAGGGGTACGAGGTCCTGATCCTCACCGACCCCATCGACGAGGTGTGGGTCGACCAGGTCCCCGCCTTCGACGGCCACCGTCTGCAGTCCATCGCCAAGGGCCAGGTCGACCTCGACGGATCCGCCGACGACGAGAAGGAGACCGAGGCCGACAAGGCCCGGCGCGAGGAGGACTTCGCCGCCCTCCTGCCCTGGCTGACCACCACCCTGTCCGAACAGGTCAAGGAGGTCCGGCTGTCCTCGCGCCTGACCACCTCGGCGGCCTGCATCGTCGGCGACGCCCACGACGTGACGCCCACCCTGGAGAAGATGTACCGGGCGATGGGCCAGCAGATGCCCACCGTCAAGCGGATCCTGGAACTCAACCCGGCCCACCCGCTGATCACCGCCCTGCGCACGGCACACGCGGCGGGCGCCGACGACCCCGCACTGGTGGAGATCGCCGAGCTGGTCTACGGCAGCGCGCTGCTCGCCGAAGGGGGCGACCTGCCCGACCCGGCCCGCTTCACCCGGCTGCTCACCGACCGCCTGAGCCGCACGCTGTAACCGTCGGGGCGGGCCGTGTCCCCCCACGGGGCACGGCCCGCCCTGCGCAGGATCACACGGGGCAGCAGGCCCCTCCCCGGCCGGTGGGACAGGGCGCAGCCGGCAGCCGGAACAGGGTGCGGGTGCCCGTGAGGTCCAGGACGCGCAGGGCCTGCTCGGGCAGCCCGCGCAGGTGCAGGGTGGCGCCTTCGGCATCGGCGCGGCGGCGCAGGCGCAACAGGCTGTCGAGGCCGCAGGAATCCATGAAGGTCACGGACGACATGTCCACCGTGAGGTCCAGCCCCCGCAGGGCGAGGGCGTCGGTGGCCTCGGTGAGGTGGGGGCCGGTTTCCATGTCGAGTTCCCCGGTCACGGCCACGACCGTGCGGCCGGGTTGGAGGGCATGGACGGCTACGGCAAAGGCGGCAGGCATGGTCTGGTCCGCCGTTCGGTTGGGAGCCCATCACGGTCGGCTCCCCGAACGGGGCGAGAAGGCCGTCAAGCACACGGCACCGGGCCGTGCAAAGCCGGATAAGACCACCCGCACCTTCCGTCAGCCGCTCAGTACGGCCGGATGGTGGCGTGGGGTCTCTCACCAGACCAGGCTGGTTGTCTCCGGAGTATGCCCGCCCCACGGCACCGTACCCCTCTTCGGGCCCGCTCCCCCGGTTCCGAGGGGCTGCGGGACGTCCCCCGCCCCGGTTGTCAGTCCCGGGACCGTCCCGGCGAGGCGTTGCCCTGGCTGGCGGACGGCGCGGAATCCGACGCGGACATGTGGGCCGCCGCCGACGAGTCGCGCGAGCGGATCGTCGGGCTGTACCGCCCACGCCGACATCGTCCGGGAGCTGATCGACGGAGCCGTCGGTCTGCGGGACGGCAACGGCAACCTGCCGCCGGGTGATCGCCTGCGGTGGGAGAACCATCGGCTCCGACTGGAGCGCGTGGCGGAGGAAGCCGGTCACGGCTGATCACGTACGCCGTACAGGGCGACCGGGGACCGCCGACGGACCGGGACGGGCGTCGATCGTTGGAGGCGAGCAGGTTCCCTGCTGCGTCACGACGGCCGCCCCGGCCGCCTCCGCTCCTACCCCGGGTGCACCGTCGTCACCCGGGGGCGCGGACACGGCGGTGGGGGGGGAAAGGGGGGGGGGGGGGGGGGGGGGGGGGGGGGGGGGGGGGGGGGGAGGAGGGGGGGGGGGGGAAGGGGGGGAAAGA